>DIRC01000015.1:8420-20202 GCA_002427465.1 Clostridiales bacterium UBA5446
GTCCGGGCCGCCGGCCGCCACAAACTTCTCCCGGTGGAAGGCAACGGCGCCGTTCCCGCCGTCGCCTGCGCGGACAGTTATCGTAACTTTATCTACAAAAGATGACGCCATAGCTCCTACCTTTCATTCTATCTGAATCTTCGCCGAGCGGCGGAGAGGAACACCCGCCAAACGGAGCCGCGGCTCCGTCCTTATCCATTCTGTGCATCCGGGCGTCCAGCAATACGCAGAAACCCTGCCGTTCGGCGTTATCCACGCCCTATGTTAAAAAACGGGGCGGGCAATCGCCCGCCCCGTTAAAGGCTTTTACTGGGTAATTTCGTAAACAGAGACCTTTTTACGGTCCTTGCCCATGCGCTCGAATCTAACCTGTCCGTCCACCAGGGAGAACAGGGTATCGTCCCTTCCCCGGCCTACATTTGTGCCAGGGTGGATCTTCGTTCCGCGCTGTCTGACAAGGATGTTTCCGGCCAGGACAAACTGGCCGTCGGCCCTTTTGGCGCCGAGCCGCTTGGATTCACTGTCGCGCCCGTTTCTGGTAGAGCCCATTCCCTTTTTATGTGCCATGCTTTAACACCTCCAATGTCATATGCGGAACTTTTTACGAGATGGCCTCGATCTGGATCTTGGTATAGGGCTGCCTATGGCCCTGTGTGCGCTGGTAATTCTTCTTTGGCTTCATCTTGAAGACGCGGATCTTCTTGCCACGGCCGTTTTTCACAACGTTTCCGGTGACAACGGCGCCTTCAACAAAGGGGGCGCCGAACACAGAACCCTCGTCTCCGGTGATGGCGAGAACTTTGTCGAACTTCACGCTGGTTCCGGCCTCCGCGCCAAGTTTTTCGATGTAAATAACATCTCCCTCGGCAACGCGGTACTGCTTTCCTCCGGTCTCAATGACGGCATGCTTCAATCTTTTCATTCCTCTCTGTAAGAGACTCGCTTTAGGGGCGGGAGAAACCTCCGCTTAATCTACCCGTGCAATGCGGCCTTAGTATATTAACACGCGGATAAGCCTGTGTCAATGCCAATCGTTACGATTTCAGCACTACCTTGTTAAAGCTCTTCTTGCCGCGCCTGAGAATAACGCCTGCCTTCAGCTCTTCCCGGGAAAAGGTCTTGTCGACGTCTTCAACTTTTACCTCGTCCGCCGTAACGCCGCCCTGCTGGACATTCCTGCGAGCGTCGGATTTTGACGGGCAAAGGCCGCTGAGAACCAGCAAAGTGAGAATATCCGCCGCGCCGTCCGTCAAATCCTCAGCCACGATCTCCGTGGTCGGCATGTGCATACTGTCCCCCCCGCCAAAGACGGCGCGGGCGCCATCCCTGGCCTTTTTGGCTTCCTCCTCGCCATGAACGAGGCTTGTCAGCTCAAAGGCCAGCAGATCTTTGGCTTCGTTGAGCTTGGCGTCCTTCCAGTCTGCCATCGCCTCAATCTGCTCCAACGGCAGAAACGTCATCTTTCGCAGGCAGTTGATTACGTCCGCATCATCCACGTTCCGCCAGTACTGATAGAAATCAAATGGGCTGGTTTTATCGGGATCCAGCCACACGGCCCCGCCCAGGGTCTTGCCCATCTTCCTGCCGTCGCTGGTGAGAAGCAGGGTGATCGTCATACCGTAGGCGTCCTTGCCCAGTTTCCTGCGGATCAGATCCGTGCCTCCCAGAATGTTGGACCACTGGTCGTCTCCGCCGCACTGCATGACGCAGCCGTATTCCTTGAACATATGGTAGAAGTCGTAGCTCTGCATGATCATGTAGTTAAACTCCAGGAAAGACAGGCCTTTTTCCATCCTTTGCTTATAGCACTCGGCGCGGAGCATGTTGTTGACCGAGAAATGGGCGCCCACTTCTCTTAGCACTTCCACATAGTTGAGGGACATCAGCCAGTCGGCATTATTGAGCATCAGCGCCCTGCCATTCGTAAAGTCGATGAATTTCTCCATCTGTACCTTGAATTTGGCGGCATTCGCCTGAATATCCGCCGCGGTAAGCATCTGCCGCATATCCGTACGCCCGGAAGGGTCGCCGACCATGGTGGTTCCGCCGCCCAGCAGGGCAATGGGACGGTTGCCGGCAAGCTGAAGCCTGCGCATTAAGTTAAGCGCCATGAAGTGCCCGATATGCAGGCTGTCCGCCGTGGGGTCGAAGCCAATGTAGAAGGTGGCTTTCCCGTTATTGATAAGTTCTTTTATCTGTTCCTCGTCCGTCACCTGGGCAATAAGGCCGCGGGCGCGGAGTTCATCGTATAATGTCATTTAAATCATACCTTTCATCTATCGTTATCATCGTTTGCGCTCTTATATTCATCTATGGAAGCAGCCGCCAGCTGCGCGCAATACGATATGAATTCTCCGCATCTCTCTTGTCCGCCCTCCGCCTCTATAAGCCGGTCACAGCGCACGGCCCCAAACCTGTCGCTGAAGTCGGCCAGCAGCTTTCTGGTTCTGTCCGAGATGGGGGCGTCCTTGGAGCCCGCTCCGTCCCGGGCCGTGGCAAGCCCTATGGCCATGACAGCCCCGGACACCGCGCCGCATACCTCGCCTGACCGGAGTCCGCCGCCAAACCCTGATGAAATCGCCTTGGCCGTCGCGTCATCCATGCCTGTGCAGCACGAAAGGGCGCAAAGCACACTTTGGGCGCAGTTAAATTTCTGCGCGTGGATCTGCTTTGAGCTTTCCGTGATTTCTGTGTAATCTTTCATTTTTGCTGTCCCTTCCTGTATCCTGCCTTATATTGTTCCGACGCTTCCAGCTGCTCTTTCGCGCTGGCAAGCGTTATCGGCGTAATGTTTTCGCCTCCGTGGAGCCGCGCAAGCTCCCGGGTGCGACCTTCCCCATCCAGAAATGTGATGGCCGTGAAGGTTCTTCCGTTCCGTTCCGTCTTTTCGATCCTGAAATGCCCGTCCGCCATGGCCGCGATCTGCGGCAGATGGGTGACGCAGATCACCTGCTTATTGCCGGAAAGCCGCGCCAGCTTTTCACCTACTCTTTGGGCAGCCACGCCGGATACTCCCTCGTCGATTTCATCGAACACCATGGTCTGAACGGCGTCGCGTTCCGACAGAACGTCCTTCATGACCAGCATGATTCGCGCCAGCTCGCCTCCCGAGGCTATGCGGGAAATCCGCCCCGGCGCCTCTCCCGCGTTGGCGGACATGAGAAAGCGCACCTCGTCGCATCCGGAGCCGTCAAAGCCCGGCTCGCCGCCCACCGGCAGGATCTCCGCCTCAAACCGGACGGAAGGCATATTCAGCTCCTTCAGCCCCTCTTCAATGCGTTTTTGCAGCACCGCAGCCGCTTCCTTCCGTTTCGCGGAAATGGCTTCGGCTGCGGCACGCGTTTGTTTTTGATACTCCGCAAGCTCGGCCTCCAGCCCGGCCCGCCGCTCCTCCGCGTATTCCAACGCCTCAAGCTCACGCTTGCTCTGCGCCAGAAGGGCGATCAGTCCGGCCTCGTCCGTGCCGAATTTTTTCCCAAGCCGCCTGATCAGGGCAAGACGCGTTTCCAGCGCGTCATACTCCTCCGGTGAAAAATCCAGGCTTTCCCTGAAATCCCTCAGCCGTTCGGCAGCGTCCTCAATCAGGTGCCGCGCCTCGTCTATCTGCACGACGACGCCGTTCAGCTCCGGTACAAGGGCCGCCGCCCTTTCCGCCGTGACGGCTGCATCTCCCACCTGCTCTGCAGCGCTGCCACGGGCGCCGTACAGGGCGTCATACGAAGCGTCCAGCGCCTCGGTAAGCTTCCCGGCGTTTCGCAGCAGCTCCCGCCGGGCGGAAAGCTCGTCCTGCTCTCCCGCCTTCAGATCCGCCGCTTCCAGCTCCGCAATCCGGTAGCGGAGGCTTTCCTCCAAGCGGCGCTTCTCCAGCTCGTCCATATCAAGGGCGTGTATATCTGAAAGCATTGCGGTATATGTCTCATATCGCTTTCGGTAAGCCGCCAGATCCGCCTCCACGCCGGCGAACCCATCCAAATATTCCCGGTGGCGGCCTTCATCCATCAGCTGCCGACCGTCATTCTGGCCATGTATGTCCAAAAGCAGCGCGCCGAGACTTCTCAGAGTGCCGGCGGCCACGGGAACGCCGTTGACAACGGCCGAACTCTTGCCGTCGGCGCTGATCCGACGGCGGATGACGACGTTGTCCTCAAGCTCAATCTCGTTTTCTTCAAACCAGCCTTCCGTGCCGTCGGAGGTGAAGACCGCAGTCACCGCCGCCTTGTCGGCGCCGGTGCGCACCAGATCCCGGCTCGTCCTGCCGCCCAGTATGGCGCCCAGGGCGTCTATAACGATGGATTTGCCCGCGCCGGTCTCTCCGGTCAGAACGTTCAGTCCCGGAACCAGCGTGATATCCGCATTTTCAATGACGGCGATATTCTCGATATTGAGTTCCGCCAGCATGACAGCACCTCCTTGGCGCAATCAGAACAGTTTCTTAATTTCGGCGCACAATGCCTCCGCGGCCTTTGAATCGGACATGGCAAGAAACGCGGTATCGTCCCCGGCAACCGTGCCCACAAGCCCCGGGATATTCATCCCGTCCAGGGCAGAGCTTGCAGCCATGGCCAGCCCCGGCAGCGTTTTTATGACGATGAGGTTCTGAGCCGTCTCGCAGCTGACCACGCTCTCCTTAAAAATCTTGCGAAGCCTTTCGTCATGACCGGCGGACTCGTCCCTGACGCTTGCCGCATAGCGGTACCTTCCCGACGGCGCCAGTTCCTTAACAAGCCGCATTTCCTTGATATCCCGGGAAAGTGTGGCCTGGGTGCTTCCCACGCCGCGCTCACGCAGCGCAAGCATCAGCTGGTTTTGCGTTTCAATATCCTTCCGGGAGATGATCTCAAGGATGACCTCCTGCCTTGCTGTTTTCATATCTTTCTCTCCTACATCGTTTCCGCAAGCTTTTCCCGGGCGGTGTCATAAAAACTTTTGACGCCCATTTCGGCGATAACGACACAATTCTTGGAACGCTTAATGGAAATTACATTCTGATCCTCCAGGTCGACCGCCTCTGAGCCGTCCACGGCCAGCAGCGCCCGGCGGCCCCAAAGCCGGTTCAGGGCCACGGTCACGGTTCGGCCCGGTGAAAGGACGAACGGCCTGGCGCCCATTCCGTGGGCGCATATGGGCGTTACGACGATATTCTCCGCCTCCGGCTCCACAATCGGCCCGCCCGCCGAGAGGGAATACGCCGTTGAACCCGTCGGCGTGGCCACAATAACCCCGTCGCCGGAAAAATCCGAAATCCCAACGCCGTCCGAAGCCACGGAAAGCCCGATGCAGCTGATATCGCTTTTAATGACGGCCTCGTTCAGGGCGCAGTCGGTTCGGATAACCTCCCCGTTTTTGCTGAGGGCCACATCCAGCATCATCCGGCGGCTTTTGCGGAAATCTCCCGCCGCCGCCCTGCGGACAAGGCCGATATCCTCAGGCTCCAGGCTGGCCATAAAACCCTTGCTGCCCAGATTGACGCCCAGCAATGGAATTTCCCTGCCCCGAATCATACGGGCCACCTGGAGCAATGTCCCATCCCCGCCGAACGCTATGATCATTGCCGCCCCGTCTGCGGATTCCTCGAAAGGCGTCGTGCCTTCCGCCTCCCGCCCCTCGGCAAATACCGGACTCATCACGGCATTTATGCCGTCGCCGGTCAGCATGGCCATCGTCCGCTTTGCAAGTTCAAGGCCGATATCCCGATGCGGGTTTGGACATAAAATAATTTTTCCGCCCATTACTGCTCCAATTCTGCATGTGATGCCGCCACAATGTCTGCGATATCCGGCTCCCGCGCCGTGTGTCCGCCGTTTTTTAAATAGCCCAGATACTCTATATTTCCCTCCGGGCCGCGGACAGGGGAATAATCCAATCCCATGACTCCGTACCCCGCGGATGAGGCAAAACCAACAAATTCGCGCAGCACCTTTTCATGGACGGCAGGGTCCCGGACGACGCCCTTCTTGCCCACGTCCGCCTTCCCGGCCTCAAACTGTGGCTTGATAAGGCAGATCACCGGCGCTCCTTCCAAAAGAAGGCCGCGTACGGCCGGCAGCACCAGCCTAACGGATATGAACGAAAGATCCATCACCGCCAGGGCCATACGCTCCGGGAACATGTCCGCCGTCAGATACCTGGCATTCTGCCTTTCCATACTGACCACCCGGCTATCGCTCCGGAGACTCCAGGCAAGCTGCCCATAGCCCACGTCCACGGCGTAGACCCTCGCCGCGCCATTTTTCAAAAGAACGTCGGTAAACCCGCCCGTGGACGCCCCGCAATCGATGCAGACAAGCCCCGAGGGATTGATTTCAAAGGTGCGCAGGGCCTTTTCCAGCTTAAAGCCGCCGCGGGAAACATACGGACAGGCGGAGCCCCGCACTTCTATTTTACTCTCGGGCGAAACCTGCATACCCGGCTTTTCAGCTTTTTGGCCGTCCACATACACCTGGCCGCCCATGATCGTCGTCTTTGCGCGCTCGCGGCTTTCCGCAAGCCCCAGCTCGAACACCCGCTGGTCCAGGCGAACCTTACCCATCGGAGACTCCCCCCGATACGAGCCTGCGCGCGCCTTCGGCAATGCTCCCGGCATCCAGCCCGCAATGGGCCTGCAGCTCCGGCACACTGCCCTGAACCACAATGCCGTCGCCCAGGTTCAGCAGCAGCGGCTTAAAGGTAAACCGTCCGGCGGCGGCGGCCAGGAGGCGTTCTCCCACGCATCCCCCGGCGCACACATCCTCCGCCACAACCAGGCGGCGGGTCTTTTCCAGCGATACAAGCGCCGGCGCCGGATCAAGGGGGAGAATACGGCCCAGCCTGACCACCTCAGCCGATATGCCTTCTTTTTTCAGCAGGTCGGCGGCTGCGATGACGTTGTTCAGCATAATGCCATAGGCTACCAGCGTCACGTCGGAACCTTCCCTGATCACCGAGGCGGGGGAAGCGTCCCAATCCTTATACGCGCCTTCCTCACCCCGGGGATAGCGGATCGCCACAGGGCCCGCCGTCTCTGTAACGGCAATTTTCAAAACCCCGCGAAGCTCCGCGTATGAAGCCGGGCAATAAACCGTCATCCCCGGCACGGAGCCCAGGTAAGCCGCATCGAAAACCCCGTGATGGGTTTCCCCGTCGCCCCCGACGAGACCGGCCCTGTCCACCGCGAACACCACGTGCAGGTTTTGAAGCGCCACATCGTGAATCAGCATATCATAGCCCCGCTGAAGAAAACTGGAATAGATCGCGGCCACCGGGAGCAGCCCCTGCTTGGCCATGCCCGCGCACATGGTCACGGCATGACCTTCCGCGATACCGGCGTCAAAAAACCGGCCGGGAAACCTTTTGGCAAACGCCGTCAGCCCGGTGCCGTCGGACATGGCGGCGGTGACGGCGACAACGTTCGGGTGCGTTTCCGCAAGACCGCACAGCGTTTTACCGAACACATCGGAAAAACAGCTCCCGCAGTTTGGGCCAAGCCCCGTATCAGGGTCGAAAGGCCCAACGCCGTGATATTTCTCAGGGTTCCGCTCCGCCCAGCCGTATCCCTTGCCTTTTTTGGTGATTACGTGCAGCAGCACGGGGATGCGCATATCCCTGGCCCACCGCACGGCGCTTTCAAGCTCGGCCGCATCATGCCCGTCTACCGGGCCAAGATAGTAAAACCCCATATCGTCAAAGATATTATCCGGTAGGACCATATCCTTCACATCCTCCTTCACGCCATGGAGGAAGCGGTAAAGCTGAGGCAGCTTGCCGACGGTTTCGCGGTAACGGCGCTTGAATTCAAAATATCCGGGCTTGACCCGGAGGGTGGAAAGCAACTTTGCCATGCCGCCTACGTTCCGGTCGATAGACATGGCGTTATCGTTGAGAATCACCACCATGGGCTCCCCGCTTTGTCCGGCGTTGCAAAGCCCCTCATAGGCAAGCCCGCCGGTGAGAGCGCCGTCGCCGATCACGGCGACCACGTCATACCCGCCGTCCAGGCGGGTTCGCGCCCGGGCCATGCCCAAAGCCACGGATACGGAGGTTGACGCGTGACCCGCGATAAACGCGTCGCACACGCTTTCATGGGGTTTCGGAAATCCGGATATCCCTCCATACTGGCGCAGGGAACCGAATTTATCCCGCCTGCCGGTCAGCAGCTTGTGGGTATAGCACTGGTGCCCGACATCAAACACAATCCTGTCTTTCGCCGGATTATATACCCGGTCAATAGCCACCGTCAGCTCCACCATGCCCAGGTTGGAAGCCAGATGACCGCCGGTTTTTGACAGGCCGGCTATCAGGAATTCCCTTATCTCCGAGCACAGCTGCGGCAGCTCCTCTTCCGGAACGGCAAGCAGGTCCTCGGGGGAATTGATGGTTTCAAGAATAGACAATTTCTCATTCCTCAGGTTTTGATTAGATGTTCATCATAGCAAAAAGCGCCCGCCATTTCAATAGACGGCGGACGCTTTTTTCACATTATTCATAATAAAATGAATATTTCCGTTCAGTTTTGCCTTTCAGCCAGCAAAGACGCGAACCGGCTGAGAAAATCCGTGTCTGAGAAAGCGCCTTCAAGGGCGCTGACCGCCTCGTCCGTAAGTGTCCTGATCAGACCCTCGCATTTTTCCCTGCCCAGAAGGGACATATAGGTGGTCTTGCCCTCGCATTTATCCGATCCTACCGGCTTGCCCAGCTTCGCGTCCGTGCTCAGCACATCCAGCATATCGTCCCTGATCTGGAAAGCCAGACCAAGCTTTTTTGCATACGCTTCGGCCGCCTGCTTTTGCCTCTTGCTGCCCAGCCCGGCTGCGCAGCCCATGACACAGGCCGCTGCGATAATCGCGCCGGTTTTGCGGGAATCGATCATGCGCAGCCGGGACTCGGTGAGGTCCATGCCTTCCCACTGCATGTCCAGCATCTGCCCGGCGCACATCCCATCCGCCCCTGCGGCTTCCGCCAGCAGCCTTCCGCACTCGGCCTTTGCCGCCGCCGGCATATCGGAGGCCAGTATCACGCGGAACGCCTCCGCCTGCAGCGCGTCCCCCGCCAGCACGGCGGTATATTCACCGAACACCTTATGGTTTGTCGGCTTGCCGCGGCGCAGCTCGTCATCGTCCATGCAGGGCAGGTCGTCGTGTATGAGCGAATAGGTATGCATCAGCTCCACCGCCACGGCCGCCGGGAGCGCGTCCCGGATATCGCCGCCGCACAGCCTGGCAAATTCAAGTGTCAGCACAGGCCGGATACGCTTGCCCCCCGCCCTGACACTGTAAGCCATGGCTTCCCAAAGCCTGGCGTAGGGGACGTCCCTGACCGCCACGGCGGTTTCCAGCGCCTCTTCCACCAGACGCCGATAGTCTTGATAGCGCTGGGTATACATCATGGCGCCTCATCCAAAAACGGGGTTTCCTCCGGCTCGCCGCCGGGGCCTTTTCTAAGCTTGACAACCTTTTGCTCCGCGTCGTCCAGCTCCTTTTGGCAGGCGGCTACAAGGCCGGCGCCCTCCTCGAAAAGCGCCAGGGATTCGTTTAGTGGAGAATCCCCCTTTTCCAGCGTCTTCACGATCTCGTTGAGCCTGGCCATGGCATCTTCAAACGTGCAATTGTTCTCCGGCATTATACTTTCCTCCCGTCAGCGTTCACGACGTGCTCCACACGGCAGGCAAGGCCGCCCTTTGCCAGCCTGAGCCTAAGCAAATCTCCGACCTCCACCTGTCCGGCGTCCCGGACGACGCTTCCGTCCCCGGCGGACGCAATGGCATAGCCGCGCCCCAGCACCTTGAGTGGGCTGAGTGCGTCCAGCTTGGCCGCCAGACTTATGTGTCCGTTCCTCTTTTCAGAAATCACAGCCCCCGAGGCTGACGTCATGCGCATTCTGACGCCATCCAGCTCCAAACGGCGCTGGTCTATAAATCCCGTGGGACTTCTCATCACCCGGCGCGACGCCGTATCGTCAAGGCTTCTCCGATAGTTTCCGATCTGCTTGCGCATGGCCTGGCTCAGCCGGATATCCGCCGACAGAAGCCCTTCCCGGATCTCATTTTCGTCCGGAACCGCCAGCTCCGCGGCGTTTGAGGGCGTTGCCGCCCTAAGATCCGCGACAAAGTCGGCGATGGTCACGTCCGGCTCGTGGCCCACGGCGGAAATGACGGGTATCACGCTTTCGGCTATCGCCCTGGCGACACGTTCGTCGTTAAAGGCCCAGAGGTCCTCAATGGACCCGCCCCCGCGCCCGGTGATGATGAGCTCCGCAACCCTGTGCCGATTGGCATAGCGGAGCGCGGAGGCAATTTCCGGAGGGGCCTCCGGCCCCTGAACCCGCACGGGGAGCAGAATGATCTTCGAGGACGGCCAGCGTTTTCCCATGACTCTGATGATATCATGCACCGCAGCTCCCGCCGAGGAGGTGATCACCGCAATACGCGCCGGAAACCTGGGCAGCGGCTTCTTCCGGCCGGCGTCGAAAAGCCCCTCCGCCGCCAGCTTTGCCTTGAGCTGCTCAAAGGCGACCTGCAGGTCGCCCGCCCCTTCCGGCATCATGTCCGAGCAATAGAGCTGGTACACGCCATCCCTTGGATAAGCCGCGACGCGGCCCCACACCGTGACCCCCATACCGCTCTCCGGCCTAAAGCGAAGGCGTGAGGCGGCGCTTTTGAACATTACGCACCGGAGGCTGCTTTCAGCGTCCTTTAGCGTAAAATAATGGTGCCCGGAAGGATAAGCCTTATAGTTTGACAGCTCGCCCCGTACGCAGACTGCCGACAGAAACTGATCCGAATCCAATAGCGCCCGGATTCTGTTGTTAAGCTCCGTTACGGAGATCGTCTGCTGCTGCGTCATTCGTTTTCCTGAAGCGCTTCGGCCTCCGGGGGCACAGGCTCCGCGCCTTCCGGGACTGCGGCATTACCCTTCTCCCCCCGCATGAATCCGCCCAGAACGCCGTTAATAAACGCCACAGTATCCTGTTCGTCATAGCGCTTGGCAAGCTCCACAGCCTCGTTGATAGCGGCGGAATCCGGCACGTCCTCAAGATAAAGAATCTCGCAAAGGGCGCACCGAAGGACGGCGGCGGCCGTCTTGGATATGCGCTCCGGCTTCCACCCCTTTGAATACTTTTTAATATAGTCGTCCAGCGTTTCCCGATGCTCGGCACACAGGGTAACCAGCGAACGTATATAGGCCATCTGCTTTTTGTCCGGACACCTGGCAAAGAGCTCGTCTTCGCCGCCCAGGGTTTCAAAATGCCCGTCGCCGAAAAAAGCGTCCAGCAGCGCTTCCGGCTCCTGCCCCGTTACGGCCAGTGAATACAGGAGTCTGACCGCTATCTCCCTCGCGTCGGTTCTTGTCATTTGTCAAACGCCACACCGGATACGTGGATGTTGACTTGGGGCTTACCCATTCCGGTCATGGATTCGATCGCGGCTGTCACGGCGTCCTGCACCTGCTGGGCAACATTGACCACATTGAAACCGTAGCGCACCATAATGACGGCGTCTATGGCAATCTGACCATCGACAAACTGGACTTTAAGGCCCTTTGACGCGGACTTGATGCCGAGAAGCTCCGCCAACTCCGAGGCGGCCGGCTGCGTCAGCGCAGCCACGCCCTCGACCTCGTTGATGGCGGCGCGCACCATCGAGATGATGACGTCTTCTGATATATTGATACTGCCCCTGTCATCCTGGCAGGAGATGTAATTTTCGGCCATGATGCAACCTCCCTTTATTATCGGCAATCCTTTTGTTATCGGCAATATAGTATAACACGTTGGCGCCGGAAAATAAAGTATAAAAAAAAGCGGCGGG
>DIRC01000056.1:0-877 GCA_002427465.1 Clostridiales bacterium UBA5446
AGCAAAGCAAAGTTCCTTGACGGCAACATCAAGGCCCTGCATGCCGGTATGGAGTACGTCAACAGCCTCAACTAAGCGCTTTTTAGTGAAAATCATCCCGCCGTCTCCGGCGGGATGGCCAGATAAAAAAGCCTGCGCAGCCAAAGCTGCGCAGGTTATTTATTATGCCTCCAATGTCTGACGGCTTTCACCCGGATCGCCGTATTTGCCGAAGATCTTGTCCTTCCAGATGTCCTCCGGCTGCGCCTCATAGGTTTCGATGTAATCCATCATCGCCTCCGGCGTACTGAAGGATTGATAAAGCGCGTAGCCATCGTCCGGCGTGAATTTCTCCCTGACAGACCGCCGCATCATGGCGTCCAGCTCCGCGTAGTAACCGTTGGTATCCAGTATAGCCATCGCCTTGGCGTGGCGGCCAAGCTGCTTCAGCGTCAGCACTTCAAAAAATTCCTCAAAGGTTCCGATCCCGCCGGGAAGCGTGATAAAGGCTTCGGCCAGATCCTCCATCCGCTTTTTGCGCTCGCCCATGGTCTCCGTATAAATCAGCTCCGTGCATCCGCCATACAGAATTCCGGGTTCATCAAAGAATTTGGGCGCAATACCGATCATATCTCCGTTTTCGGAAGAAACCCCTCTCGCCGCGGCGCCCATCAGGCCGCTGGCGCCGCCGCCGAAAACCATCGTATGCCCGCGCCGGGCCAATTCCGCGCCCAAACTGAACGCTTCATCATAATATATCTGATCCAGCGCGATGCTTGACGCGCCAAAAACGCAAATCGTCATTTCTTAATCCTCAAAGTCAAGTACACGGCGCATCCGCGCAAATGTCAGCCTGTTGCGTATCGCGGCCGATATTTCCAAAACCTCGGGCTTCAGC
>DIRC01000056.1:1201-18400 GCA_002427465.1 Clostridiales bacterium UBA5446
AAAATTCCGTCCGCCAGGGGGCCGAATTTTTCCCGCACCCAAGCCGGATTCAGGGGAACGAACGGTTTCGCCCGGGGCTTTTTGGCGGCCATGGCATGGTATTCCTCCGCACAGAGAATGGTGCCGACGCCGACACATTCGCCGTGGACGCCCCGCGCGCCTTCGAAGCGCGGCGGCTTCATCTCCACCAGGTGTGCAATCAGGTGCTCCGCGCCGGAAGCCGCCCGGGAATTTGACAGCATCTGCATGGTGAGGCCGGAGATCATATGCGCCATGGTCATGGCTTCGAAGTCCGGCTCCTCCCCCCTTCGCATATCCTCCGCGCAGCGCGCCATCATCTCCAGTGCTTTCTCCGCCATGGCGGCGACCCGCGGGCAGTAATACTCGCCGGAAACCAGGTGGGCGATCCGCCAGTCCGCCAGGGAAACGTATTTGGAAAGGATGTCCGCCACGCCGCTGATGGTGAGAAACCTGGGCGCGGCGGATATGATGTTCAGATCCGCTACAACCAGCACCGGCGCGTTCATGGGAATGGATTTTTTCTGCCCGTCAATCATGACGGAGCAAATATTGGCCGTGTATCCGTCAGCGGAAGCCAGGGTTGGAATAGCGGCAAATGGCAGGCCCAGCTGGAACGCGCTGTAACGGGCGAAATCCATAATCGTGCCGCTGCCCACGGCCACCAGCACATCCGGATCGTCCAGCCGGGGAAAGATGGCCTCGATCATCCCCTTTTCGGAATGAAGCCCTTCGGCCTGCATGACAATCTCCTTAGTTGCGGCAATATGGGGAAGTCCCGGCAGCTTATAGGTGTTCGAGTCATAAATGACCGTCCGCCGGCCCGTGAGACCGCATTCCGCCATATAACGGTCGAAGTCTTTTATCGCGCCATATTCCACAATGACCTTTTCGGTCACCAGCTTATGCTCGCGCCCGCAGGCGCATGGCCCCGAATAAGCCGTGCAGTCCAGCAGCATTATCGCACGCTGCCTTTCATGGCGATGGCCTCCAGCGCCCGCTTGGCGATGACCTCCGCCGTCAGGCCGTACGCTTCCATAACCAATTCCGCCTTCCCTGAACGGCCGAACTCGTCATTTACGCCGTGGCGTATCACCGACACCGGATATGACCCGGCCAAGAAAGACGCCACTGCGGAGCCCAGGCCGCCGATGACATTATGCTCCTCCGTCGTGACTATGGCTCCGGTTTCACCGGCGGAGGCCAGCAACAGATCCCCGTCCAGGGGCTTGAGCGTGTGGATATTGATGACCCGGGCGCCGACGCCCTGTTCCGCCAGGATATCCGCGGCTTTCAGCGCCATCTGCACCATAAGCCCGGTGGCAACAATGGAAACGTCCTTCCCCGCTCTCAGTACTACGCCCTTTCCCAACTCGAACCGATACCCCGGAATCGCATCCGTCACGGTTTCCACCGCCATCCGGCCCAGGCGCATATACGCCGGCCCGTCGTATTCGAGCAAGGCCCTGACCGCCTGACGCATCTCATTGCCGTCGCAGGGGTTCAAAACCAGCATACCGGGAATAGCGCACATGAGGGCAAAATCCTCGATGCACTGATGCGTCGCCCCGTCTTCTCCCACGGAAAGGCCCCCGTGGGAGCCGACGCATTTTACATTAAGGCCCGGGTACGCCACACTGTTTCTCACCTGCTCGTATGCGCGTCCGGCGGCAAACATGGCAAAAGAATTGGCAAATGGCTTTTTCCCGCAGGCGGCAAGACCGGCGGCAACGCCGACCATGTTGCATTCGGCGATTCCCATATCAAAAAACCGCTCAGGGTATGCCTCGGCGAAGAATTTCGTCATAGTGGCGCCGGCCAGATCCGCGTCCAGCACCACCAGCTCCGGGTACTGCTCCGCCAGCTCTACCAGCATCTTCCCATACGCGTTGCGCGTTGCAATTTTTTCGCCCATCTTATTGGCCCTCCATCTGTGAATATACGGCGGAAAGCTCGGCCATCGCCTGGGCATACTGCTCGGCATTCGGTGCCTTGCCATGCCAGCCGGCGTTATTCTCCATGAAGGAGACGCCCTTGCCCTTGACGGTTTTGGCCAGGATCACCGTCGGCTTTTCCCTGCCCTGCGCTTTTCTGAACGCTTCGCCCAGCGAGTCGAAATCGTGTCCGTCGGCATAAAGTACATCCCATCCGAATGCCCGGAACTTTTCGTCAAACGGCTCCATGGGCATGACGTCGGCCGTACGCCCGTCGATCTGAAGTCCGTTCACGTCCACAATGGCGCAAAGATTGGACAGCCCGTATTTTGCCGCGGAGGCAGCCGCCTCCCAGACCTGCCCCTCGGCACATTCGCCGTCGCCCAGCAGCGCGTAAACCCGGTAGTCCTTTTTGTCAATTTTACCCGCAAGGGCCATCCCAACAGCGGCGGATATCCCCTGCCCCAGGGAGCCGGTGGACATATCTACCCCGGGAACATGTGTCATATCCGGGTGCCCGGAAAGATGCCCGCTGATGCTCCGGAAAAGCGACAGCTCCTTTTCATCCGAAAAACCGCGCATGGCAAGCACCGAATACAGAGCCGGCGTGCAGTGCCCCTTGCTCATAACAAAACGGTCGCGCGCCGGATTCCGGGGGTTTTGCGGATCTATTTTCATGACCTCAAAATACAGCTCGGTCAGAATCTCCATCGCTGAAAGAGAACCGCCGATATGGCCGGATGCCGCGCGATAAACCATGTCCATCGCCAGCAGCCGGCCTTTGGCGGCAATCCGCCTGAGTTCCTTATTCGTCATCCACTTTGCCTCCTGATATTGTGTTTCCCCGGTTATTATACCCCGGTATTTACCATATTTCAATGCCGTTAAAAAGACGGACGGATCAATTTTCCGCATAAACGGCAACCGGAAGCCGCGCCGCTTTTCATCCGGATTATTCTCCTCTTGATTATATGTGGCATATGTCATATCATTTTATCAATAAATAGTGTATCATTCAACCGACCTTTGATAAGGAGCGATGACATGTATTATTCACTGGCCGCACTGGCGGCCGTGCTCATTTCCGTCATGGTGGCAATAAACGGCGTGCTGGCCGGGGCCTATGGCCTGCATATTTCTTCTGTTCTGATCCACGCGGTGGGCCTGATAACCGCCACTGTCGCCGCGGTGGTAAAAAAAGAGAAGCTGTTCTCCGTTCGCGGCCTGTCCGCTGCCCTTTTCACCGGAGGGGCGATCGGATACTTCACTACGCTGTTCAACAATATGGCCGTGGGCCGGATAAGCGTTACCGCGATACTTGCCCTCAGTCTGCTGGGGCAGGCCGTCACCTCGCTGGTCATCGATCAGTTCGGTCTTTTCAGTATGCCCGTCCGTAAATTCAGGCCGGCAAGCCTTGCCGGCCTGGTGATGGTTTCCGTCGGAATCACCTTTCTGCTTTCCGGCTCCGGGGCCTCCGCCTTTGTGCCGGTACTCGTGTCCCTTCTTACGGGCCTCACGGTCGTTGTCTCCCGCTCCGTGAACTCCCAGCTTGCCGAGCATAAGAGCGTCATCGTCAGCACCTGGTATAATTATGTCACCGGACTTCTCGTTTCCGCGGCGGCACTTCTTATCGCGGCGGCAGCGGGCGCCTCCGGCGCCCCGGAGAATATCCCCGCCATACCCGCCTGGGCCTATCTGGGGGGATTGCTGGGCGCTGCGGTGGTGCTGCTTTCCAACCTCTGCGTCAGCCGGATGTCCTCTCTTGCCATGACCCTTGTGATGTTTGCAGGCCAGGTATTCGGCGGCGTCGCCATAGACGCCGTAATCCTGGGCGAATTTTCCTGGCGCTCAATGGCCGGAGGCATTTTTGCCTTCTTGGGCCTCGTCCTCAACATCCTGCTGGACGCGCGCGCCGAGAAACCACGGCGTGAGAAACATACGGTATAGAAAACGCAGGCAAAAGCCTGCGTTTTTTACATTTTCATACGATGCTTTCTTATCAGCCGGCGATAATCCCTGATTATTTCGGCAATGACGGTATCCCAGCTTTTATAGATATTCCGGAAAGCCCCCTCGCCAACGGCCTGATGCGCCTTCATGTCGCTGAAAATCTCTATAATCTTATCTGCATACTGCTCCGATGAATTTCCCGAGAAATAGCAATCCACCCCGTCGGTACCCATTGCCGCCGTAACGGCGCCGTCCAGAAACAGCGTGGCTGTTTTCTGAGACGCGGCCTCGATCTGTACCAGCGAGTTCACATCGTAGAACGAAGGAAAAACGAAAAGATCCGCCCGTACATAAAAATCCGCAAGCGTATCCCTGTCGGAAACCCTTCCGCAAAACAGGACTCTGTCCTCAATTCCCATCTCGGCAACCCGGCTTCTGAGGGCCTCCTCATCCGGCCCGGCCCCCACAAACAGCAGCCTGAACCGGGAAAAGCCCTTCCGCAGCAGCGCCGCCGCCGCATCGGCGATGAACAGGATGTTCTTCTGAAGGACCAGCCGCCCTACAAACAGCAGGACGATCTCCTCCTCCCCAAGGCCAAGGAGCGCATTTATCCGCGCCCGGCTGGCCGCCGGGTCCTGAACCGGACGCAAATCCGTGGCGTTGGATCGGACAATCGCCGCCTTTTCTCCGCCGTACTCGGCGAAAACCCGGGCCGCGTTGGCGTTGGGAACCCAAACCTCGTCCGCGCTGTTGAAAACCCGCATAATTTCATCCATGGCCAGTTTAACAAGGGGCTCCACCTTGAGGGCGCGCTTGAAATCCACCTGGAACTGGGAATGCATGGTTGCCACCATGGGTATCCCGCGGCGTTTTGCGTACCGCCTGCCCGCCATGCCCACCGTAAACGGGGAATGGATGTGAACAATATCCAGCTCGGAGCGCATCAGCTCGTTCCAGAACTCCACATCCAGATCCGGCGCCGGAACCACATAATCCTCCTTGCGCAGAGGCAGCGACCGGCAGCGAACCACACGGTACGGACAGCGATCCTCAAAATCCCGGTTCACCATTGTGGTAAAAACCGTCACATCGGCATACTGGGACAGATACTTCGCATAATTGTCCACCGCCATGATTACGCCGTCGATCATGGGAAAATAGGTGTCTATGAATATGCCGATCTTCAGCCGCCCTCTGGCTCCGCGGGCGGTCTCCTGCATTTCCGCAGCCTCGGCCACATGGAGTGCCAGCACCGAGGTGGTGACCGCCCCAACGCCGCCGGGCACCGGGGAAATGGCGGACACCCGGTCTTCGGCGGCGGCAAAATCCACGTCCCCGGTGAATTTCCCGGCTTCGGCATCCCAATTGGCGCCGACGTCGATGACCACCTGACCCGGGGCAAAGCAATCCTCGCCTACAAGGCCGGCCTGTCCGGCTGCGGCAATCAGAATGTCCGCCCGCCCGGCTGTCCCGGGGAGATCCTGGGTCCGGCTGTGGCAGATTGTCACCGTGGCGTTCTCGGCCATCAGCAGCATTGCCGCCGGCCGGCCCACATTCAGGCTGCGCCCGATCACAACGGCGCGCTTCCCGGCTATGGGGATTTCATAATACTTGAGCAGCTCCATGCAGGCCCGGGCGGTACAAGGGGCAAATCCCCTGCCCGCCCCCGCAAACACCGCGGCCTGGGAGGCCGGCGTAACGCCGTCAACATCTTTTTCCGGCATGATGGCGGCGCAGGCCGCCGCCTCGTCAAAGCCTGCCGGAAGGGGGCGCAGCATGAGAATACCGTGAATCGCGTCATCCCGGTTCTGTTCGTCAATGGCCGACATCAGCGCCGCCTGTCCCGCGTCAATCGGCAGGGCGATGACCCGGGTCCCTATCCCAAGGGCGGAGCAGCGCTTGATCGCGGCGCATTCATAGAGCGTATCGTCTTCGCGGGCGCCCACCCGCAGTATGGCAAGCGTCGGACTGATGCCCTCGGCATGGAGGATCTCCGTTTTATTCCGGGTCGTTCCGCACAGGGCCCCCGCGGCGGGAACGCCTTTGAGAAGTCTGGCCATATGGTCACCCCTTCAGTTAGATTATAACAGGTCCGGGCGGCAATCAAACTTCAGCCCCTTTGCCATCTGCCGTCCAGCCTTCGCAGCAGGATCGTCAGCGGCTTAAGGAGCAAAGCCGACATGGCGGCATTTCCCGCACAGTGCAAAAGGTCGAACGGTATGCCTGAAATCCAATAGGAAACCCCCATTCCCCACCCACCGATAAAAAAATAAGGAATGGCGCAAAGGGCGCCGAAGATGAGGCCATATCCGGCGGCGGCAGCCGTCAGCAGCACATACGAGGCGCTCTTTCTCAGAAGCAGGGTCACAAGGACCAACCCCGCCCAGACATACAAATAGTTCACGAACCAAAACCCGAAGCCGTATACCAGCCCCTCAAGCAGCACAAACACATAGCATGGATACAGGGCCTTCCGGCCGTAGGCCAGGGTACAGCACATCAGCATAACCGTAACCGGCTCAATGTTTGGCAGTGGCGACATGACAATCTGCGCCCCCGCCATCAGCGCGCCGTAGACGGCAAAAAACACCATGCGGCGAAGTCCGGTTCCGCCTTTATCCGAAATAGATGAAAAACTCATAGCTTTCACCATCGGCTATCGGCGTGGTATCGCACGAGGTTTCCACCCAATCGCCGTCTCTGGTGAACAGCCAGTACTGTCCGGCATTCTCGTCCGCGGTCCTGCCGTCCACCGTGGTGACCCATTTACCGTATTCGCCGTCCGTCCCGTCGATAAGCCCCCGTTCATACATCGCGTCCCAGAGATATTCGGCATCCGTCTCCAGGGTGAAGTCCCTGACGCTTCCATCGGCATGGGTGACTGTCACCGCAAGTGTTTTATCCCCCGCCTGCGCTTCCGGTAAAAACAGCTTCCAGCAAATGAACATCGCCGCCGCCAGAACCACCACCAGCATCACGGCCAACAGCGATTTTGCCTTTTTATTCATAACCCCTTATCCTTTCAGCGCGTTCAGCGCGCAAAGGGTCAGTCCCAGAGCTTCTCCGGATAAAGCCCGCTTTTTATAAACCCGGCAATGGCCCCCTCCACATCGGGCTTGTCCTCCCTGTACGTCACGCCATACCATTTATCCCCGCTGCGCATCACCTTTACCGTGGCGCGCCCTTCCTCAAGCAGCTGCCCCACCACGTTCGGGATGTACATTTCCTCCGTCAGCGGGTTTTTCTTCAGCTCAGTTTCAAGAAAAACCGGGAACCGCCGTTCGAGTTCCGGGAAAATCGCCGGCGTAAAGCCCCAAAAGTTCATGGATACGGTGCTGTCCGGCGATAGGGGGAAAAACGTTTTGCCGTCGTCCAGACTGTATTTCGGTCCTTCCGGCGTTTTGACGATATATTTGCGCTCCACAATGCTCTCCAGCCGGTCCCCCGCCGCCCTGCATACGCCCCTGGCGACCTTTCCGTTATCCGTCAGCGTGTTGCCAAGGACATAGCCTGCCATTGCAAAGTCCATTGGCTCGGCCTTTTCATCGGCAGCCATCAGCGCCCCATACATATCCCGAAACGCCGACGGGCCATAATAGTCGTCCGCGTTGATCATCGCAAAAGGCCCGTCTATGAAATCCCGGCAGCAGAGCACCGCATGTGCCGTACCCCACGGCTTGACGCGCCCTTCCGGTATCTCGAAGCCCTGCGGCAGAAATCTGCCAAACTCCTGATACGCGTAGGACACAGACATCCGGCCTTCGAGCTTCCGTCCTATAATTTGTTCAAAATCCTTCCGCATCCAATCCCGGATAAGAAAAATAACCTTGCGAAAACCGGCGCGATACGCGTCGTAAATTGAATATTCGATAATAATCTGACCGCAAGGCCCGACCGGGTCTATCTGTTTGAGCCCGCCATATCGGCTGCCCATTCCCGCCGCCAGCACTACAAGCGCAGGTTCACCCATATTTATGCCATTCCTTTCGTACACAGCGTATTTTCATTCCAACAGCCGCCCCGGACGGCCGTGTCCAATCAGCCTGCCGAAAGAAAACGATTTTTCATTTTCTCCGCGGAAGCCTTTCGCATATTGTACCAAATCATACTGGAAATGTCACGAAGCATTTTCAGCCCGCGCCCCAATGGAAACGTCCGGCGCGGACAGCCTGCCGCGCCGGACCGGACCCGAACCTCTTTTTATTTACCCCTGCCGCCGCACGTGTCCGCACCGGGGCATCCGGCGCAGCCGCCGGCGCAGCCCTTTCGCTTTTTCCTGTCCCGGACAATCGCCGCAGTCACCACGGCAACGAGCATGAAAACCGCGGCAGCTACCAGAACAGTGGACGACGCCCGGGCAACGAGCGTCCCCAGCTGATACACCAGCAGGGAGACCACGTATGCGAATACGGTCATATATCCGATTGCCGCGGCCGTCCACCGGCCGCTGTTCATCTCCCGGCTTATGGCGCCCATGGCCGCAAAGCACGGGGCGCAAAGGAGGTTGAATACCATAAAGCTGTACGCCGTAAGCTTGGTAAAATCGGCGGTCAGCGATCCCCATGCCCCCGCTCCGCCGGAATCCGCGGCGACGCCGTAAAGCACGCCCAGGGTAGCGACTACGTTTTCCTTTGCCAGCAGCCCGGTCAGGGTGGCCACGGCTGCTTTCCAGTTGCCGAAGCCCAGAGGCGCGAATATCGGGGCTATGACTCCGCCGAGGGCGGCCAGCAGGCTCGTGTTGCTGTCCTCCACCAGCTGCAGAGCGCCGTTCCTGACGCCGAAAGCCTGAAGGAACCATAGGACAACGCTGGACACCAGTATGATCGTTCCGGCTTTTTTGATAAAGCTCCAGCCGCGCTCCCAGGTAAAGCGGAGCACGTTGGTCATGGCGGGCACATGATACTCTGGCAGCTCCATGATAAAGGGCGAAGGCTCCCCCCTGAAGGGTTTTGTCTTTTTCAGGATGATGCCGGAAACCACCACGGCGGCGACTCCGATAAAATATGCCGACGTGGCGATCAGCCCCGATTCGTTGAACAGCGCTCCCGCAAAAAGGGCGATAATCGGCATCTTCGCCCCGCAGGGGATAAAGGCGGTGGTCATAATCGTCATGCGCCGGTCACGCTCCCCCTCAATGGTGCGGGAGGCCATGATCCCCGGCACCGAACAGCCGGAGCCGATCAGCATAGGGATAAAGCTCTTGCCCGAAAGCCCGAAGCGGCGGAACAGCTTATCCATGATGAAGGCCACCCTGGCCATGTAGCCCACATCCTCCAGGATTGAAAGCATAAAAAACAGGATCAGCATCTGGGGGACGAAGCTGATGACAGAGCCGACGCCGGCAACAATGCCGTCAACCACCAGACCGATGAGCCAGGGCTCCACGTTCATCGCCCCGAGCCATGTCCTTAGATTGCCGCTGATCAGCTCCCCGAAAAGCGTATCTTTGGTCCAGTCCGTAACCAGGCTGCCTACGGTCGTAATAGAGATGTAGTAAACCAACGTCATCACGGCGGCAAATATCGGCAGCGCCAGCGCCCGGCTGGTTACGATACGGTCTATCCTGTCCGATGCGCTCATTTTCCGGCCCTTATTTTTCTTGTTGACGGCCAGGCTCACCACCTGCGAGATATAGTCGTAGCGCTGATTGATGATAATGCTCTGGGCGTCGTCTTCCATCGACTTTTCACAGTCGGCGATATGCGCGTCAATATGCGCCATCAAATTTGCGTCAAGATTCAACTCGGCGACGACTTGTTCGTCCCGCTCGAACAGCTTAATCGCATACCACCGCAGAAACCGGGCTTCCACCATGCCTTCAATGGACTCCTCGATATGCGCCAGGGCATGCTCCACGCTGCCGCTGAAAATCGGCGGAACCTCCGCCTGCTCTCCGCCGGACTTCACCAGAGCAACCGCCGCCTCGGCCACGGCCAGGGAGCCTTCGCTTTTTAACGCAGAGGTCTCCATGGCTTTACAGCCAAGGGCCGCGCCCAGCTTTTCCAGATCGATTTCATCGCCCTTTTTCCGCACAAGGTCTATCATATTCACCGCGATGACCACCGGAACACCGGTTTCGATAAGCTGGGTCGTGAGATAAAGATTGCGCTCAATGTTCGTCCCGTCCACGATATTTATGATGGCGTCCGGCTTATCCGCCACCAGATACCTGCGCGCCACAAGCTCCTCCGGCGTATAGGGCGACAGGGAGTAGATTCCGGGCAGATCCTGAATGACCGCGTCTTTGTATCCCTTAAGCCTGCCTTCTTTTTTTTCCACAGTAACTCCCGGCCAGTTTCCCACGTACTGGGCCGATCCGGTAAGATCGTTAAACATCGTTGTCTTACCGGAATTGGGATTGCCCGCCAAAGCAATATAGATATCCATTATAATCCCATCCTAAAAAGTTAGAATACGCTAACTTAACTATTTAAAAATTCATGCCGACGCCATGAAGTGGCAGTATTCGGCTTCAATAAACCTCTATCAGCTCCGCGTCGCTCTTACGCAGGGAAAGCTCATAGCCACGCACGGTCAGCTCGATCGGATCCCCCAGTGGCGCTACTTTCCGGACGTATATCTCCGTACCTCTGGTCACACCCATATCCATGATGCGGCGCTTCAGCGCCCCCTCGCCGCGGAGCCCGGCTACCGTGGCCGTCTCTCCAACCTTGACTTCCTTCAGTGTTCTCATATTGTCCTCCATCTTTCGCTCGGCTATTCCCCAAAAAGAACGAGGGGGTAAGGTTAGATTAACCTAACTCTGAAAGTTTATCACTGCCGCCTGTTTAAGTCAACATCTTTCCGCCAAAACCTGCTTTTTTATTTAGGCTTCCCAGCCCTTCAGAATGAAATACAGGCCGTGTCCTCCGACACGGCCTGTATTTCATTCTGCGTCCCCCCGCTTAATCAGGGCGGCGGCCTCGTCCAGAGTCAGGTCGTTTTCCCGGGCGATCCTCGCCAAATCCTCATATTCGGGCTTCAGCTTTAAAATGCCTCCGCTGCCGGCTTTTTTAAGCCGCACGGGTCCATATTCGGTCTGAACGTCAAAAGTTGACCGATCCAGCGTAAAACGCTGTTCATAGGAAACCCGGATTCCCAGGGTGGAGGTATGCCTCAGCATGATATTGGCCAGCTTTTCCGTATCCGCCTGCCGGCACAAGCAGCAAAGCTGTATGCCCGGGCGGGACTTTTTCATCCCGACGGGGACGGTATAAACGTCCAAAGCGCCGTTTTCAAACAGCCGCTCCATGGCAAAGCCGACGGCCTCCGGCGTCATGTCGTCAAGGTTACATTTCAGCTCCGCGACGGATGGCGTTTGCCCCTGCTCCGTCCCCCAAAAAGCCCTGACGCAACTGACGGCGCCGTAATCCCTGCCGCCCATGCCGTATCCAACCGCTTCCGTGCGCATAACCGGCATGGTTCCGAATTCCATGGCAAAGTGTTTGAGAAGGGCAGCGCCGGTAGGCGTGCACATCTCCCCCCGGACGGCTCCGCCGAAACTCGGTATCCCCCGAAGCAGCCGCTCAGTGGCCGGAGCCGGCACCGGCAAAATGCCGTGGGCGCATTCCACCTGGCCGCTGCCCACGCAGACGGGCGAGACCACCACCCTGTCCGGCGCCAGCCGTTCCATCAGCAGGCTGACGGACACAATATCCGCCACTGCGTCCAGGGCGCCCACCTCGTGAAAATGGACGGCTTCCACCGGCCGGCCGTGCACGCTGCCCTCCGCCTGCGCAATCAGACGGTAGACCTGAGCAGCATCCGCCCGAACCCGGTCGGAAACCGGCAAAGCGCTGATGACCGCGTCGATATCCTCCATGGTACTGTGGGAATGCCCGTGATGTCCGTGGCCGAGGCCGGCGTCTTCTCCCGCACCGTTAATCTTTACGGAAAACCGAAAGCCCCGAACCCCGCATTTCACACTTTCCGTCCAGGATATGGACACACCGGGGAGCCCCAGGGAATTGAGCTTTTCCACAACGGCCTCCGGATCCGGGAGAAGCGCCAGAAGCGCCGCGGCGAGCATATCGCCGGCTGCACCCATACCGCAGTCAAGATAAAGTGTTTTCATGGTCAAACTCCTATATGATTGATCATGCTGGCAAGGCAGCCGGCCCCGAATCCGTTGTCGATGTTCACGACGGATACGCCGGCAGCGCAGGAATTCAGCATGGACAGCAGCGCCGCAACGCCGCCGAAGGCCGCACCGTAGCCCACGCTGGTTGGCACGGCGATGACCGGGCAGTCCGCCAGCCCGCCCACAACACTGGCCAGGGCGCCCTCCATTCCCGCCACGGCAACAATCGCCTGAGCACTCATGATCATCTCAAGATGCGCCAGCAGCCGGTGTATCCCGGATACCCCTACGTCATACAGGCGGCTGACTCTGTTCCCCAGCGCCTCGGCGGTGAGGGCGGCCTCCTCGGCCACGGGAATATCCGTCGTTCCGCCGGTGGCGACGACGATGTCGCCCCTGCCGTCGGGCTCCGGTATGCGGCCTATTATGCCAATGCGGCAGTCCGCGCTGTAGCGCAGGGGAAACGCCTCGCCCACTACGGCCGCCGCGTCGGAATTCATACGTGTGATGAGGACTGTCTCCTGCCCGCTCTTCACCATCACCTCCGCAATCCCGATGATCTGATCCGGTGTTTTTCCAGCCCCGTAGATCACTTCGGATATCCCCTGGCGCACGGCCCTGTGCCCGTCCACCTTTGCATAATTGATGTCCGCGAAAGGCTCCAGCTTCAGCTTCAGCAGCGCCGCCTCCGCCGAGAGGCTGCCGGCCTCCACCGCCTTAAGAATTTCCCGAATCCCCCGACTGCTCATTCTCGCCCCTCCAAATCCAGCATGACAGCGCCGAAGCCGGGCTTCAGCCGCTTTATAATCTTATCTTTGATTGCCAATACCCGCTCCAGCTGCACTTCCGGTAGCTGGATCACTGCATTTTCACCCCGTATTCTGACTCGCAGGTTGGTAAAACCCATTTCATGCAGAATCGCCTCGGCGCTCTCGACCCTGGCCAGCGCCTCCGGGGTTATGGGCACGCCGGTCTGGAGCCTTGTGGCCAGGCAGGAATTTGATGGCTTATCCCAGGTTGGAAGCCCGGCCAGCCTGGACAGCCGTCTGATTTCGCTTTTGGCAAGCCCGCATTCCCGCAGGGGTGACCTGACCCCCAGTTCCCTCAGCGCCCGCATTCCGGGACGGCTTTCAAAATCATCCGACGCGTTGGTGCCGTCGATTACCAGGGCGAAGCCATCCTCCGCCGCCCGCGCCGCGATCAGGGAAAACAGGGCCCGTTTGCAGTGACAGCACCTGTCCGGCGGATTGCGGGCAACCTCCGGCAGGGTCAGAATATCCGCCTCCACCACCCGCAGTGGCACGCCAAGGCTTTCCGCCAGCCGCCTTGCGCCTTCCAGCTCTGTCCCGGGCTGAAAAGCCGTCGCTATGTAATAGGCCCCGACCCTTGCCCCTGCCGCAAGTCCGGAATAGAGCAGATAAGCCGAGTCCACGCCCCCGGAAAACCCCAGGGCCGCGGAAGGGTTTTCCTTCCAAAACTCATTCAGCGTCATCGGTTTTTACCTCTCATACATAAAACAAAGCGCCGGCCAGAAACCTATGGCCGACGCCTTCATGGCATCCTTTCGCACGGGCTGCCTGCGCCCGATCAGCCGCCGGAGGCGGCACACGCTTACCAGGCAGCTTCCAAGCCGCGGCTTCTGCCGCGCAGCCGGCTTCATGCCCGCCCGCTCAATCCGCGCCGCCGGCGCGCATGTATAATAATCATCCGTCTTTGGGTAAGTATACCATGGCTCCGCGGGACAGTCAACGCCATTGCGGCGGAAATCCGCCCTCCATGCGCCCGCTCCCCGGCCTCCCGGCAGTCTTTGCCCACCCGGCGGAAAGACTTAACCTGCATTCCGATTCTCTTGAAGGCGCGGGGCGGGCATGAAGCCTTTGCCGTCCTCCCCTGCCCCGCCTTTATGCCGCCGTCACTTCAGGCACTTCTCCACAAAGACTTTCACCACATCGGGATCATATCGGATTCCCGCGCACCGGAGAAGCTCCCGGGCGCCCTCGTCCGGCGTCATGGCGTTGCTGGAAATAGGGTTAATCATAGCGTCATAAGCCTCCGCCACGGCGATAATCCTGGCCGGCAGAAGAATTTCCTCCGCCTTGAGTTTTTTAGGGTATCCGCCGCCGTCCCAATGCTCGTGATGCTGAAAGACATACTGCGCGATATCGGAAAAACTCTCCGAAGCGCTCAATATGCGGTATCCAAGTTCCGGATGGCAGTGGATCTCCCCCTGCTCGGTCAAGGTCAGGCGCCCTTTTTTCAAAAGAATATTCTCATCGATATAGATTTTCCCGATATCATGCATTATCCCGGCAAGCTTTATCCGATTGACGGTATAGCTGTCCAGACCCATGGCCGCGGCAATTGCCGCGCACAACTCCCCAACCCGCTTTGAGTGTTCCATTTCCCTGCGGCTTTTTTCATACAGGGTGCCTATAAGCGCACCTATTGTCTTCCCATCGGCGGATCTGCGCTCAAATTTATTTCGATACATGCGGTCTTCCGCTTTTTTAATGATATCGTAAATATCCTGGGTGCCGCTTACCTTCGTTGCGCCGCCAAAGGAAACCGTCGCGTCCAGCATCCCCGCTTTGCCTATGGCTATTTGCTCGTTGATCCGCCCCAATACCCTCTGGGAATCCGCAAAGTCTGTGTTTGGAAGCAGAAGCGCAAACTCATCACCGCCGATTCTTGCCACGATGTCGCCCGCCCTGCAGCTGCTCCTGATCGCCTGGGCCGCGCACTTTATAAGCCTGTCCCCTTCCTGGTGTCCAAAGATGTCGTTGACGAATTTCAGGGAGTTGACGTCGCCAAGGATAATAGATACCGGAAGGTTCCTGTCCACGTCTATTCTCCGCAGCTCCTCTTCGTAATAACGGCGGTTATAAAGCCCGGTAAGCGGGTCGTGATAGCTGAGGTACCGGCTTTCCTCCTCCCGGCGCCTCTGCTCCGTGATATCCCTGCATATTCCGACAATACCGATCACATTACCTTCGGCGTCGACATGCGGGGCCTTCAGAATTTCGCACAGGGTTCTCACGCCGTCTCCTAAAACGAACCAATCCTCCGTACGGATTGTCCGCCGCGAACGGAGGGTCTCCCGGTCGATGAATCGGGCGCGCTCCGCCGCCTCGGGGTTGACCACATCCATATCCGTCTTGCCCACGATCATGTTCTTATCCCTGCCTAAAAGCTTGGCACATGCCGTATTGCAGTCGAGATACGTCCCCTCGCCGTCCTTATAAAACACCGCTTCGGGAATGGAATCCAGCAGGGATTCCAGCAGCCTGATCCGGCTAGTTTTTCTGTGCTCCGTCTCCTTAAGGGCGGTCATATCCAGCGTTACCGTGAAAAAGTATTTTTCACGCTTATTGTCCAGGATCACGCCGGAATGCAGCCCGTCGATAACCTGCCCCCACCGGTTTCTGATCTTGATATATTTGTCTCTGAAGCCGCCCTGCTCCAGCATAACTTTTGCGATATCTTTTTTATAGACAGCCTCGTTGCAGATTTTCAGCTCCACCGCCGTCCTGCCTATCGCCTCGTCCCTGGAATACCCAAGTTTCTCTGTAAACGCAGCATTAACATCAATAATTCTGTAGTTTTCTGCGTTTGTAAGCACCATAATGGCCGGAATAGCATCGATGATTTTATAGAAATTCTCAAGCACGGCATGCTCTGCGGATATGTCCTTGACTATGCCGTAGGCGCATCCGACGCCTTCCCATGAACCCAGGAGGAGGACCGTTTCGGAGGGAATGAGAATTTCCGCCAGGGTTTTGCTTGAATGCCCTGAGGTGTTTAGCTCTTTCTTGATATAATCCGAAAAAATTTTGGTGTCCCGGGTCTGCAGGAGATCCTCAACAATCTTTTTCCCGGTAATATCCTTGCCTGAGGCATAGATAAGACCATCCAGAAACTGAGCTTCCCATTCCAGACATAGCCATTTCCCATTTTTCCCATTCAGTCTGCTTATGAACCCAACCGTCTTATTGGTATTTGCCAGCTCAAACAGGGCTTTTTCTGCCGCCTCGGCGTCTTCCCTGAATACAAACTGGCTGAAACTGTGGCCGATAAGATCTTTCTGCGGATACCCCAGAAGTTCTTCCCACGGTTTGTTGGCCTTAATGATTTTACCATCGGCAGCAATGATGCACAAAAAGTTAAGACCGATCTCAAAAAACTGAGAAAGTAAAGCCGCATCATCATAAGTCTGTGTTTTTCCGGGCTGACCGGATTTATTTTGCTCCATACACTATCCCCCAAAATGGATCAATTCCTGCTCTTATCCGGGCAATATAACACCTGCGTATATGAGAAAATGCAATGGCCCTTAAACAATTATAATAAAAAAGCCGTAGATAAACAATACATTTTATGCAATGCGTAAATCTGCTGGAAATACGGCTTTAACGTAAAAAATGCCTGTAGGCTATTGATATCCCACAGGCGCTTACCCCACTGTTTGGTTTTAAACGAATGTGGCCTAACCTCCGCAATGACCGCAGCAGCCGCAGCAGTCGCCGCAACCCGGGCTGCAGTCGTCCATTCCGGAGAAATCGACCCCGTTTCTTTCGTAATAATCAACAATCGCGGCCCGGATGCCTTCTTCCACGAGAACGAAGCAGTTCATTTTGGCGGGAGGCAGACTATCCAGGGCATCGGCAACGGCCTTATTCGTCAACTGCAGCGCCTGGCCGATTGTTTTCCCCTTCACAAGCTCGGGGGCCATGGAGGATGCCGCCGCCGCCGCGCAGCGGCCGAAGGCGTTGGACTTGATGTCCACGATCACGTCGTTTACTACTTTGATATAAATTCTCATAATGTCCCCGCATCCGGGATCGCCGACCTCTCCGATGCCGTCGGCATCCAAAATATCTTCCACATTATGCGGATGATTGAAATTATCCGTCACCTTTTCGGAATGCATATACTTCCCCTTTCTGTTTACAGTTTTCCGGCGCGGTCATGAGCCGCAGGCCAAATCCGGCCACTGGGGAGACATTTCCCTCAGGCGGGATATGACGGCCGGCAGCTTTTCGAGAATATCCTCGATAACCGCCTTGGTGTTGTTTTCGCTGAGTGAGAGCCGGAGTAGCATGCCGAGCCCGATAAGGCGCATATCCCGCTCTGGTCGAGAAACAGAACCATGGATTCGACTTCAGTCCCTTCAAATGCAATAGATGGACGAGGGGCTGCCGCATCCTCCCGAAAGATACG
>DIRC01000056.1:18635-19476 GCA_002427465.1 Clostridiales bacterium UBA5446
GCGGCATTACCCGCATGCACTGTTCTGTTTATTTCCCGTCACCTTTATTTTAATCATATTAATCTGGCTTAATAAATATGGTTTTACGCAGTGCTTCCCCTTTCGTCAAGAGGTTATAAAATACTCATTCTTTTCCGGCGGCCTTCTCGCATGACCATTGGACAAGATCGGTCAGGGTTATGCGGTCCACAACGCCCGAGACGGCCTCGTCAATCTTTTTCCAGACCTCCACCGTAACGCAGTGAGCCGCGTGCTCGCATGTGTTCTCCCCGCCTTCAATACAACTCACAGGCGCCAGATTTCCCTCCATCTGCCGCAGAATCATACCCACCGTATATTCGGAGGAAGTTTTCGTGAGCCGATATCCCCCGTGAGGCCCCCGTACACTTTTCACAAAACCGGCCCGGTTGAGCACGGTGACAATCTGCTCCAGATATTTGTCGGAAATTCCCTGCCGTCCGGATATTTCTTTGATGGAGATATACTCGCCGTTGCCATGAAGCGCCAGGTCGAGCATAAGCCTGAGCGCATAGCGCCCCTTCGTGGAAATCTTCATTGTCTTCCCCCTGCCTTTTCCGGATATTATGATAACACAGGATAGCTATTAGGGCAACAATCAATCCATACTTTATGACTATGGTTTCCTTTCCGCCTATCTTGTCATATGCTTCCGCCGGCGGCAATAAATACGGCGTCAATTAAAAGTAATTGTGCCATACCAGGAATTAGGTTATAATTTTTCTTGCCATTTTTTCCGTGCCGTGCCGCGCAATCGGACACACGGCGCCCCATGGCATTTTATCACCTTTAAAAAGGCTGCGGCATTCCTTGTTTCGCAGTT
>DIRC01000056.1:19661-20321 GCA_002427465.1 Clostridiales bacterium UBA5446
ATTTAATCATCTGAATGAGAGGCGGTATCCACCAATATGTCTATCCAGGCTCCCAGAGAAAATCAAACATCTGATGCGATGATTGTTCTATCGCCATCCGGCCATTCCAAACGCCCGCAGCCGGTAATAGAACCTGATTTGATCACGCACCATCATGTAGCTCGGTGGGGCCTATGAAAACACTACGCGTCTTAAAAGAAGTCTTTTGGTCCTCGCTCCCGCTTGCTGCCATTATCATCCTCGTATGCGTTATTATTGCTCCGATGGGCAACGCCACGGTATTTATCTGGGTGATGGGCGCCGGAATCGGCGTTTTCGTCGGATTTGCGCTATTCAGGATCATAAAAAACCTGGACATTAAAATTGTTTTTGCCGCGCTTTATGTCATCATGTTTTTGGCGACGATTTTTGTTCCGGTAGAGTTTATCGCCCTTGCCTTTGATGTCAGCGGCGCAACCACCGGCGATGTTTCGGTGCCGTTTATCCTTGCCCTTGGACTGGGCGTTTCAGCCACCCTGTCAAAACGCAAAACGAATGACGATACATTTGGAATCATCGGGATTGCCTCAGCGGGCCCTATTCTGGCGCTGTTCATTTATGGCATCGTCATCAAGCTCATGTACGGCGGCGTGGATTCCGCCCGCGGGCGTATACGATCCC
>DIRC01000056.1:20495-21149 GCA_002427465.1 Clostridiales bacterium UBA5446
GCGCGGCGGAAAGCTTTTGGGGAATCGTCGTATCCAACCTTGGCGCCGTCGCCCTGGTGCTTTTCCCCGTCGTGCTTGTATTTATTCCATTTCAGTTCTTTTTGATTAAGCTGCCCAAAAACAGTTTATCAAAATTCTGCTTGGCACAATTCCCGTGTATATCGGGTTACTAATCTTCCTTTCGGGAATTGATTTCGGCTTCGCCTTCGCGGGAAAAATATTATTTTTGACCCTGATAGCAGGGCGAAAACAAAAGGACGCCCTTTTAACCGCGCTGTCGCAATCCGGTACGCGGCTGATAAGCGCGCTGTACGGGAAAGGCTCCGTCAAGTCCAGCTACTTAAAGAACGTATTCGGCCTGATTCCCGAGGAGAACAAGGTCGTCATCACCTGCGTGTTAACTCAGGTAAAAGCGGATGCCGTGATGAAGATACTAATTGAAAAATTCAGATTTGATAAGCCAAATACGGGTATTGCTTTTACCATACCCATCGACAGCTTGTCGTTTTAAAAACGGAGGGGTCTGCAATGGTTCAAACGGGCAACACAAAAGCGCTTTTTATTATTGTAAATGCCGGGCACGCTGACGATGTGATAGAAATCGCCCGCAGTGAAGGCGCCGGGGGCGCGACGATTCTGAACGCGCGGGCGAGT
>DIRC01000056.1:21328-22464 GCA_002427465.1 Clostridiales bacterium UBA5446
CTCGCGGCATGAGGTGTTCATGGGCATTACGGTGGATGAGGAAAAGGAAATGATCATTTGCCTTGTCGACGAACCCATCGACGAAAAGGTTATGACGGCTATAAAGGAAAAGGCGGGGATAAAGACCGCCGCCCACAGCATCTGTTTCACGATGCCGGTGGAAAAATGATCGGCATCAGCGCACCTCTGCCAAAATCCAAAACTCGCGAATAGACCTGGCTGGACAAAAAAGGCCGCCGATTTTAAATCGGCGGTCTTTCTATAGTCCGAGTGGAATGGAATCTAAAATTAGCCTCCCAAAGCAGAGCCAGAGGCTCTTTATCTCTTACTCTCCGAAAAGGCGCAGGACGGCAACTTCATAAGACTCGCTCATCACATTTCTCCAACTCCCGCGCAATCAGCTCGGAGGATATGCGCAGCGCCTTAATGCGCCGCACCGTCAGCGTGTGCTGGGATTTCCCCGGCTCCAGCTTCTCCACTACCTTTTCGCACTTGTACATCGTGGACAGGATGGCCCGCTCGGCCTCCTGCAGTTCGTCTTTTGTGTAATTCTCCATCACGGCAACTCCCCCAAAACCCTTCGGCTCGTCCAAGTGATATAGGGGCGCCCCACAATGAGAAATCCGCTCAGATTCAGCCAACCGTATTTCACTGCGAGCACCCCCCTTCAGGATAATTATACCACATGCTTATCTCGCTGCCCATAAAAACAGAAGACACGGTCATGGAATCATCACTCCACTTCCGTGCCTTCCGTCTATTGTACGCCTTGGGGTTTTCCGGCTTCCGCGTCACGGGATTCAGCCCGCCCCAGGTGCCGCGCTTCTGCGCCATCATCTCCCGCTGCGTTTTCTTCGAGAGCTTCTCAAATGGGATGAATTTTTCCATATCGGTCTCCTTTCGCAGTGTGCGTATTATGTTATCAGACTCTGCAAACCCTGTCAAATGGCTGTGTTTTCCTGCAAAATCATGTTATACTCTAGATCAGAAAATGTGGGCGGAGGTGGGGCAAAACGGCATATTATACCTACATACTGCGCTGTGAGGACGGCAGCCTATATACCGGCATAACCACCGGCCTTGCGCGCCGCTTCGCCGAACATGCGGGTAGCCGCGGCAAGGGCGCAAAATACACC
>DIRC01000056.1:22659-22834 GCA_002427465.1 Clostridiales bacterium UBA5446
CCGCCCGCCGTCCCGTCCGCTTTGAGGCGGCGTGGGAATCGTCCGGCAGAGCCGAGGCCTCAAAGCTGGAATACCGCCTCAAGGCGCTGACCAAACCGGAGAAGGAGCGGCTGATCCGCGGCGAAACGCCGGAGAGCCTTGACCTTTTGCCATATACCAGAATTCACATCACCGA
>DIRC01000056.1:23018-23222 GCA_002427465.1 Clostridiales bacterium UBA5446
AACGGAGGAATCATTATGCTGTTTATTTGCTATCCCAAATGCACCACCTGCCAAAAGGTGCGGGCGTTCCTCGACGCCAAGGGCGCGAAATACGACTTCCGCGATATCAAAATCGAGAATCCCACCGAGGCTGAACTGCGCGCCTGGCACGCGAAAAGCGGGCTGCCGCTGAAACGTTTTTTCAATACCAGCGGCCTGCAATAC
>DIRC01000056.1:23404-23966 GCA_002427465.1 Clostridiales bacterium UBA5446
TACCAGCGGCCTGCAATACAAGGCGCTGGAGCTATCCAAAAAGCTGCCGTCCATGACCGATGACGAGCAATTTAAGCTGCTCGCCACAGACGGTATGCTGGTCAAACGCCCGATCTTGGTGGGAGATCACTTTGTGCTGGTCGGTTTCAAGGAGGCCGAGTGGGAGGCGAAGCTGTAACCCGGCGCGAAATCATCGACTACTGCCTGACCTACCCGGACGCCTACGAGGACTATCCCTTTGATAAGCTCGCCGGCGCGCCGGATGCCTGGGCGGTCATGCGGCATAAAGGCAGCAGAAAGAGCTTCGCTTTCATCTGCGAGCGCGGCGGACTGTGCGTTAATCTCAAATGCGAGCCGCTCCGCGCCGATTTTCTGCGGCAAGTTTACCCCGGTGTCACCCCAGCCTACCATATGAACAAAGAACATTGGAACACTGTCCGCCCGGACGCTGTCCCGCAAGATGCGCTATACGATATGATAGAGCGCAGCCCCTCCTTGCGGATACCGCAAAATTTATGACGGCAGCTTTTCACCAAGCATAATGTGCCACAATATTGCCTAG
>DIRC01000056.1:24133-24446 GCA_002427465.1 Clostridiales bacterium UBA5446
ATAATGTGCCACAATATTGCCTAGTGCATTAACTATACCATGTGCTATCATGCTGGTGCCGATACTCCTCGTGCGCCATGCCAGCAAGCCAAGTATAAGTCCCGACAAAGGTGCAATAATCCAGAAAGAATAATTATAAGTACCTAGATAGTAAATATGCCCTAACATAAATAGTGCTGCCTGGAATAACCATATCCAGCATTCTTTCCAGCGCATACTTTTTAGGTAACCCCATAAAAAACCTCTGAAAGTGGTTCTTCCATAGCAGCGGCGTTTCCTAATTGCAAAAAAATGAACGAATATATATAAGAGC
>DIRC01000056.1:24719-24941 GCA_002427465.1 Clostridiales bacterium UBA5446
CAAACTTCTTATACGCAATTTGGGGTGATATATGAGCAATATAATCAAGAGGCATATGGAAACCACAATTTGAAACCATGAATGTGCAGGAAGCGTTTGCGTTAATAAATATATGCCATATAATTTTGCAAAGGGCGCAAGTAATAATAATGCAAGTGAATACGAACCACGAAAGTACTCTGAAAGCGAGTCACGTTTCAGCACAACTAAAACGGCGGTTAT
>DIRC01000056.1:25293-25497 GCA_002427465.1 Clostridiales bacterium UBA5446
TTTTTTGACCTATTTCGAAAGGTTTACTCAATATAGGATAATACTTGAACGTAGTCAGGGGTGCGCCCCGAATTCTGTTTAAACCCTTAAAGATGGTGCAAAACAGAGCGAAATTTTCATTGGCGGCAACGGTCTTATCCGCTGTCGCCTTTTGACCAACATAATGCCGATGTGGACGGATGTCAAGGGCGGTGCAGATACTTG
>DIRC01000056.1:25687-25833 GCA_002427465.1 Clostridiales bacterium UBA5446
CACCCTTGTACGCCTGCCGGCGGTGTTACCCGGGCATAAAATTGCCCTGCGGGGTACTGGCTTCATGCAGTTGTCTGCCGGACTGATTCCTGCCCGAAAAAGAGAAACACCCCGCTTTCCTCTAAAAAAGCAGGGTGCATCTATGA
>DIRC01000001.1:0-9007 GCA_002427465.1 Clostridiales bacterium UBA5446
TGGTGCGCGAGGCGGGACTTGAACCCGCACGTCCGTAGTGGACACTAGAACCTGAATCTAGCGAGTCTGCCAATTCCACCACTCGCGCATTTTAAATGCTCGATTATAATAGCATCTTATTATATGCTTGTCAATATCCAATCTCAAAAGCCGCAGATTTTTCCTTTTGACCCTATTCATTTGATCAATCTTTTGATATACTAATGATATACTAACGGTAATTTAGTAATTAACTTGACTTCGGAGGCGTGGCAAATGAACATAAACCGGGCTATGCTCAAGGCAGACGCAAGGGCTGCCATACGCCAATCCCAAACCAGCCCATATCTGACGGCCCTGATCTATGTCCTGATCATTTATGTCCTGGGTATCCTTGAAACGCGGATTACCGGCGTGACCATACCCTATGATGTCTTTCTCCACGCCCTGGAAACCGGCAACACCGATTACCTGATGCACCTGATACAGCAGCAGGCCCCCGGCCCCGTGCCGTACACCATCGGTACGCTTCTTTCCCTGATGTCGGCCATGATCGGCATCGGATTTACCATATTTACACTGCTGGTTTATCGACGCCAGGGAAACACCGTGGGGAATCTGTTCGACGGCTTCGGCAACTTTTTCCGCTTTCTCTGGCTGCGGATCCTGATTTGGATCTTCACCTTCCTCTGGAGCCTGCTCTTTTTCATCCCGGGCATCATCGCCGCCTACAGTTACCGTCAGGCCATCTATATTCTCATCGATAATCCCGATATGCGCGCCATCGACTGCATCAGTGCGTCAAAGAACATGATGAAGGGGCGCAAATTCGAACTTTTCCTGCTGGATCTCTCCCTGCTGGGCTGGTTCCTGCTCTCCGCTATCCCCTTTGTCTCGGTATACGTTTTTCCTTACACAAACGTAACCTATGCCGCTTATTACAACACCCTTCTGGATATAAACGCAGGCTTCGGCCAATACCCGCCCGGCGGCCGCCCCTATGGATCGTCACGGTATTCCGGCGACCATGACGACCTGCCCCCCTGGGAATTCAAAAACTGAAAATACCCGGCGCCTAAGGCGCCGGGTTTTGTTATCTGTACATTTTATATCGCTCCGGTTTTGGTCGGTATCGCACCCCCGACACCAGCCCCATTGCCGCGAACATGGAGAACAGCGACGAGCCGCCGTAGCTGAAAAATGGCAGCGTGATGCCCACAACGGGCGCAATGCCGATACACATGCCAATATTTTCAAAGGTCTGGAAAATCACCGTCGATGCCACGCCAAAGCAAACGAGCATCGAAAGCGTATCTTTTGAACGGAGCCCGACCACAATACACCGGATTATCACAAGCAAAAGCAAAAAAAGGACGGCGCAGCAGCCGATCATCCCCAGCTCCTCGCCAACGACCGCGAATATGAAGTCGGAATGCTTGGCAAAAATCGCGTCGGACTGGCTCTGCGGTCCGTTTCCCAGCCCCGTTCCCGTCAGCCGGCCGGAAGCCAGGGCCAGCTTTGACTGTTTCGCGTGCCAGCTCACACCGTATCCGGTAGGGTCTATCGTCGGATCATAAGGCGCCAATATGCGCAGCTTTTGATAGTCCTCAAGAAAATGGTTCCATACAATCGGCGTTACTGCGGCGATTCCGGCCAGGCCGATGGCAAACCAATGAAGCTTCAGCCCGCCGGCGAAAAGCATCACGGCAAAGATGAAAAAATATACCAGCGCGCTGCCCAGATCCTTAGACGTGACCAACAGCAGGCCGAATATGGCGATAAAATGGATGACAAGCTGGGCGACGGAAACGATGGCATTCAGATCCTTATACTCTTTAAGATAACTGATATGCTTTGCCATCATGATAATATAGGTGATTTTGACCACCTCGGAGGGCTGTATGCCGATGCCGAAAAACCGCAGCCATCCGCTGTTTCCGGTCTCGCTCTCCTCCCCGAAAAAGATCAGGGTCGAAAGCAAAACGACGTTGAATACGGCAAGGAGCACCCACTTATCCGCAAGGATGTCCACATCGATCACCGTCATTACCACATAAAGGAAAATGCCGATCATCAGGGCCATGGTCTGCACCACGACATATTTGGTGGTTTCATATGATTTTGTGGCGCTGGAGATGATCACAATGCCGAAAACGGAGCAGGCGATGCATAAAAAAAACAGAAGCATGTCGGCCCTGCGGAAATAATCCTTCAGCCATGGCAGAACTTTATTCATATCCGCCGCTCCCTTCCTTAAAATACGCTGAGGTATTGTACCACATATTTTTACTTTGCGCAATGCCGGCATCGGTGGTATAATTCTCTTGGATTTTGGAGGTCGGATATGTTAACATCAATTACGAACAGCGAGATGGAAACGGAAAGGCTTGGGGAACGCTTCGCCGCCGCCCTGCCGGACGGCTCGGTTGTGGCGATGTACGGCGAACTGGGCGCGGGCAAAACCGCCTTTGTGCGGGGTATGGCCCGAGGGATGGGCATAGGCTGCCGCGTGACAAGCCCGACGTTTACCGTCGTCAATGAATACGTGGGCCCCAGGACGCTGATCCATTTCGATATGTATCGGCTGGGCTCGGCGGACGAACTGTTCGACATCGGCTGGGAAGATTATCTTGCCCGGGGCGCCGTCTGCGCCGTCGAATGGAGCGAAAATGTGGAAAGCGCCTTTTTCGGAGACGAGATAACCGTGCGCTTTGAAAAGCTCTCCGAAACCTCGCGTAAAATTACAATCAGCGGAGGTGCCGGCCATGCTGACCCTTGCATTTGAATCCTCGGCCAGGGCCGCATCCGTAGCCCTGTGCAGAGACGGGGCGCTCATCGGGCAATACGCCCAATGCGCCGGACTGACCCACAGCCGCACGCTGCTGCCCATGGCGGAGGATTTGCTGAAAAACACCGAGACTGCGTTTTCGGACGTGGACGTATTAGCCGTTGCCCACGGCCCCGGCTCCTTCACCGGCATACGCATCGGCGTCTCGACGGTTAAGGGACTGGCCTGGGCCTCCGGAAAGCCGGCCGTCGGCGTGTCCGCTCTGGAAGCCATGGCCTGGCACGGCCTGGCCGCCGGAGAGGGGGCGCTTGTCTGCTGCGCCATGGATGCCCGGCGCGACCAGATCTATAACGCGTTGTTTGAAATTAGCGGCGAAACCCCGCGGCGTCTGTGCCCCGACAGGGCCTTGGGGCTTGCGGATCTGGCCGCTGAACTGAAACAGGCAGAAAAAAATATATTTCTTGTTGGAGACGGCGCCCGCTTGTGCTATAATACCCTCCGGGGACAGGGTATCCGCTGCTTTGCCGCGCCCGAACCTCTGCTCAACCAAAGCGCGTGGGGCGTCTGCATGGCCGCCGCGGGCAAACAGCCCGGCGACGCCGCCGATCTGTTGCCCGTCTATCTTCGCCTATCCCAGGCGGAGCGCGAGCGTCAGGCAAAGCTGGAGAAATAAGATCATAAGGAGATATTGAATCATGAGTCACGTGCACGTATTCGACCACCCGCTGATCCAGCACAAGCTGTCCATCCTGCGGGATAAGGACACCGGCGTGAAGGAGTTCCGCGAGCTTGTCAGCGAAATTGCCATGCTGATGTGCTTTGAAGCCACAAGAGACCTCCCCCTTGAGGAAGTCGATATCGAGACGCCGGTGGCCATGGCGAAGTGCCGTCAGATAGCCGGGAAAAAGCTGGCAATCGTGCCCATACTCCGCGCCGGCCTCGGCATGGTGGACGGAATGGTGGCCATGATGCCCAATGCCAAGGTGGGTCATATCGGGTTGTATAGGGACCCGGAAACCCTTGAACCCGTGAAATATTATTTCAAGATGCCGCCCGACATTTTTGAGCGGGACGTCATTATCGTGGACCCTATGCTGGCCACCGGCGGCAGCGCCGCCGCGGCTGCCAAGTTTCTGAAAGAAGTCGGCGTCAGGCACATCAAGCTTATGAGCATTATCGGCGCTCCCGAGGGCGTCAAAAGAATGCGGGATGAACACCCGGACGTGGACATTTTCGTCGCGGCCCTGGATGACCGCCTGAACGAACATGGATACATCATTCCCGGCCTGGGTGACGCGGGCGACAGAATTTTCGGAACTAAATAAATAAACGACCCCCGGGGCGGACGCCCCGGGGGTTTTCTTTATTCGTTTTTTCCGTTTTTCTTCTTTCTTCCGAAGCGGCTGCCGGTGGATTCGAACCCCGGCTCGTTCATCGCGGAAGCAAAAGCCTTCAGCGCCTCCCTCTGGGCGGAGTTAAGCCCCTTGGGCACCGCCACGTTGACCGTGACATACTGATCGCCCCGGCCGGAGCCGCGAAGGAAAGGTATGCCTTTCCCCTTGAGCCTTAAAACGGTTCCGGGCTGCGTCCCCTCGGGTATTGTGAGCTTCACCCGGCCGTCAAGGGTCGGAACTTCTATATCTGCGCCCATGGCAGCCTGGGCAAAGGTAATCGTTGCCATGTAAAGGACGGACGTGCCGTCCCGATCAAAGTGGCTGTGGGGTCTGACGGTAACGGTCACCAGCAAATCGCCCTGGGGCCCCCCGTCCTGGCCCGCGCTGCCCTGGCCGCGTATGGAGATGGTCTGGCCGTTGTCTATGCCCGCCGGAATGGTGACGTTCACCTTCACGGTCTTATAGACATTGCCCTTGCCCCGGCAGCTGCCGCAGGGCTGATGTATGATCCTGCCGGTGGCGCCGCATTTTGCGCACGGGCCAGTGGACTGGATGATGCCGAAGGGCGTGCGCTGGGTGGTTTTCGCGCTGCCGGTTCCCCGGCAGTCCGGGCAGACCTCCGGAGTCGTCCCCGGGGCGCTGCCTGAGCCGTGGCACTCCGGACACTGTTCGATCCGGGACACGCTGACCTCTTTCTTGCAGCCCAAAGCCGCCTCCTCAAAGGAAACGGTGATTCCCACGCGGATGTTTTCCCCTTTGCGCGGTCCTGCGCGGCGGGTGGTCCCACCTCCGAAAATATCCCCGAAGCCGCCGAAGATATCCCCGAAGCCGCCGAAGATATCCCCAAAGCCGCCGAAGCCTCCGTCAAAGCCGCCGAAACCGGCGTTGGGGTCAAAGGCGCTGTGGCCGAACTGATCGTACTTCGCCCGCTTCTCCGGATCGCCAAGAACCTGGGCGGCCTCGTTTACTTCCTTAAATCTGGCCTCGCACGCCTTATCTCCGGGATGCAGATCCGGGTGACACTCCTTGGCGATTTTTCTGTATGCTTTTTTGATTTCATCTTCGGAGGCGCCTTTGTTCAGTCCAAGCACCTCGTAATAATCGCGTTTTTCTGCCATATCGTTACCTCAGTGTTTTCACGCATTTTTGCGGGTGCACAGTGTGCGCCCGCAAAATTTCGCATACGCTCCCGGCGGCGTGTACATCGGGAGGCCCATACCGCGGGGTATGCGCCGCACCCGCCGGGCACAGCCGCCCGAGGGAGAAGCGCAGCGCAGCGCGGACATTTTATTTTTTATCGTCGTCCACGACCTCATAATCGGCGTCGTAGTACTGCTGCCCGCCGCCTGCTTCGGCCCCGCCGCCTGCCGCTTCCGCTCCAGCGCCGGCATCATAGCCGGGCTGTCCCTGGGGCTGCTGATAGAGCTTCTCGGAAACCTTGTAGAAAGCCTGGGTCAGATCTTCGGTAGTGGATTTAATGACTTCAACATCGCTGCCCTGCAGGGCGGATTTAAGCGCTGAGAGCTTGGCTTCAACCTCCGACTTGTCTGCGGAATCAAGCTTGTCGCCCATGTCCTGAAGCGTCTTCTCGGTCTGGTAAACCATCTGGTCGCCGGCATTCCGGGTGTCCACCTCTTCCTTGCGCCTAGTGTCCTCGGCGGCATACTGCTCGGCCTCTTTCACGGCCTTGTCAATGTCTTCCTTGGACAGATTCGAGGAGGCGGTGATGGTGATATGCTGCTCTTTGCTGGTGCCCAGATCCTTGGCCGAAACATTCACGATGCCGTTTGCGTCAATATCGAAAGTGACCTCGATCTGAGGCACGCCCCGACGGGCCATCGCAATGCCGTCCAGATGAAAGCGGCCAAGGGACTTATTATACTGTGCCATTTCCCGCTCGCCCTGCAGCACATTGACTTCCACAGAGGTCTGATTGTCCGCGGCGGTGGAGAAAATCTGGCTCTTTCTGGTGGGAATGGTGGTGTTGCGCTCAATGAGCTTGGTGCAAACGCCGCCCAGCGTCTCAATGCCCAGGGACAGGGGGGTCACGTCCAGAAGGAGGATGCCGCCCACGTCGCCGCCCAGGACGCCGCCCTGAATTGCGGCGCCGATGGCCACGCATTCATCGGGGTTGATGCCCTTGAAGCCTTCCTTGCCGGTGATGGTCTTTACGGCGTCCTGCACCGCAGGGATACGCGTGGACCCTCCCACCAGCAGCACCTTGTTAAGCTCGCCGGCAGACAGGCCGGAATCGGACAGGGCCTGCTTGACTGGGCCCATGGTCTTTTCTACAAGATGACGTGTCAGCTCGTTGAACTTAGCCCGGGTCAGGGTGATGTCCAGGTGCTTCGGCCCGCTGGCGTCCGCGGTAATATAGGGCAGGTTGATGTTGACGGAGGTCACGCCGGACAGGTCGCATTTCGCCTTCTCCGCCGCCTCGCGCAGACGCTGCATGGCCACGCGGTCGGCGGACAGGTCAGTCCCCTGATTCTTTCTGAACTCGTCAACCATGTATTTCGTCACGGCTTCGTCGAAATCGTCGCCGCCCAGGCGGTTGTTTCCGGCCGTGGCGAGAACTTCGATCACGCCGTCGCCGATTTCCAGCACGGAAACATCGAATGTGCCGCCTCCCAGGTCGTAGACCATGATTTTCTGGTCGATTTCCTTATCGAGACCATACGCCAGGGCCGCCGCCGTAGGCTCGTTGATGATGCGCTTGACGTCCAGCCCGGCGATCTTGCCGGCGTCCTTGGTGGCCTGGCGCTGGCTGTCCGTGAAATAAGCGGGAACGGTAATCACGGCCTCCGTGACCTTTTCGCCCAGATATGCCTCGGCGTCCGTCTTCAGCTTCTGAAGCACCATGGCGCTGATCTCCTGGGGCGTATATGCCTTGCCGTCAATCGTCACCTTGTAGCCGGACCCCATTTCACGCTTAATGGAGCTGATGGTGCGGTCGGGGTTGGTGATGGCCTGACGTCTGGCGACCTGACCGATCATACGCTCGCCGGTTTTAGAAAACGCTACCACGGAAGGCGTTGTGCGCGCGCCTTCGGCGTTGGGAATGACGACAGCCTCGCCGCCTTCCATAACGGACACACAGGAATTGGTGGTGCCCAGATCGATGCCTATTATTTTACCCATTATATTTTATCCTCCATAAGATTAAAGTGAAATGATCTTATTTATCATACGCAGTCGGTTATCGCTGCCCGCCGGGCGCGTTCGGTCTCTCCGGCGTATCAGTTGGCAACCTTGACCATGGCAAACCTGATGACCCTGTCCCCCAATTTAAAGCCTCTGCACAGCTCCTGGACGATTTCTCCCTCGCCCTTTGTCTCGTCTTTCTCGTGAAATACGGCCTCATGAAGCAGCGGGTCGAATTTCTTCCCCAGCGCTTCTATTTCCGTCACACCGAAACAGGTGAGCGTCTCCCTAAACTGCGACATGATCATTTCGACGCCCTTGCTGTAGGCCGCATCCTCCGTGGGCTGTTCCAGGGCCCGGACGAGATTGTCGTAAACCGGCAGGAATTTCGTAATCGTATCGCAGAGAAGATCGGTATATATGTTTTCCCGCTCCCTGGCGCTGCGCTTGCGATAGTTGTCATATTCGGCCATCAGGCGGAGATATTTGTCCTTTTCGGCCTTCAGTTCCGCCTCAAAAGAAGGCTTCGTCGGGGCTGTCGGGGTTTCTGTCTTGTCCGCCGGCGTCTGCTCGGCGTCCACGTTCTGCTCATCCGTCTTGATCTCCGGAGTCTCCTCCTCGGGTTTCCTATCGTTTTTCTTACTACTCATTGGTATCTCCCTTTATTATCAGCTTATTATCGAGCCCCGGCGGCGGAGCCGCCCCACCGCCAAGGCGCTGCGACAGCGCGGAGGCAATCAGCGAAAGCTTTGCCGCCACTTTGGAATAGTCCATTCTGGTAGGGCCAACCACACCGATAAGCCCCCGTGTATTGTCGCCGGCGTCATAACTTGCCATGACGACGCTGGAATCCTTCAGCTCCTCGGCCACATTCTCCGGGCCAATGAGCACCCGGATCTCGTTTTCCGGATCCAGTGCGGAAGCCGGCAGGCTTTTCAGGTTCCTACTGTCCGAAAGATAAGCCATGAGGGCGTGGGCCTTATCCGGGTCCCGGTATTCCGGCTGGTTGAGGATCTTGCTCGCCCCCGTCACATAGGCCTTGCCGGTCTGGGTCTGGGAAAGAATCTCGATGACGAAGGACGCAATAACGCTGGTAAGCCCCATGGTATCGTCCGCTGCCCGCTCGGCGGACCGGATCATCAGCGGCGTGATCTTATCCTCGGCAATCCCTGTGAAGTTGGCGTTAAAAACCGAAGACAGCCGGTTTATCATTTCCTGCCCCACAGAGACCGGAAGATGTACGAGCTTGTTCTGGACGGTATTGTTACTGAGCATAGCGACTATAATGAATGTGTTTGCGTCAATATAAATCAGGTCAAACCGCTGTATCGTCACAGATTCCGGCCGCGACAGGGCCATGACCGGATAATCCGTCAGCCGCGAGGCCAGGCTGCCTACCTGACGGACAAGATCATCCAGCTTCTGCAGCCTGAGATTCAGGTCGTTGTTAATCTGCTCGGATTCCTCCAGGGACAGCTTCTGCCTTTTCATCAGCTCATCGACATACGTCCTGTATCCCCGGGGCGTCGGTATCCTTCCCGCCGAGGTATGGGGCTGCTCCAGATACCCCAGAGACACCAGCTCGGCCAGCTCGTTTCGGATCGTTGCGGAAGAACAGCCGAGGCACGCGGTTTCGGCAATGGCCTTGGAACCCACAGGCTCCGCTGTTCTGATGTATTCGTCCACGACGGTTGCCAGTATT
>DIRC01000001.1:9392-46867 GCA_002427465.1 Clostridiales bacterium UBA5446
CGCTGGTATTCCTGCTTTCCGGCTGCGGAATCATCGCCGAAAAGCCGGAAGTCACCCCCGCGCCCGAAGCCGAATCCCAATTCGTTTTCACCAGGGAGAACTTCCCGGTTGTTGAGGGCGGGGCCGCCCTGGAGCCCCTCGCCGAGTCGGTGGCGTCCGTCATGCTGGGGGAATCCCGCGAGAGCGTCGCGGACCTGCTTGACTTCGGCAACACCGGGCAAAGCTACGAAAACCTGATGGCCGGCAGATGCGGCCTGGTTCTCGCCGCGGAGCCTTCGCAGGCCGTCATGGAACTGATGGTCTCCGATTCCCCCTGTGCGCTGGCCCCCGTCGCCAGGGACGGGCTGGTGTTTTTTGTGAGTCAATCCAATCCGGTGGACAACCTGACCGTCGACGAGATTCTAAAAATATACACTGGCAAATATGACAGCTGGTCGGACGTCAGCGGGGACGACGTACCCATAAAGGCCTTTACCCGCGGCGAATGGTCCGGCTCCCGGGCAGCCATGGAAAACCTTGTGATGTCCGGCGCAGAATTCGCCGCGCCGGCCGCCGATGCCTCCGAGAGCGTTTTTGACGGCTCCGAGGGCGCCATCGGTTACAGCCTTTACCATTACGCCGACATTATGCGAATGGCCGGCGACTATAAAATCCTCACTGTGGAGGGCGTCAGGCCAAGCAACGAGACCATTGCCTCCGGCGAATATCCGCTGGTCGCCAACTACTGCGCCGCCATCTCCGCCGAAGCGGAGGAGGACAGCCCCGAGCGCATCCTCTGGGCCTGGCTCCAAGGCGCGGAAGGACAAAAATTTGTAGCTTTGCAGGGTTATGTTCCCGCGCAATAAGGAATGGTATGCGATGAAAAAAATAATTCCGATATTTCTAATGCTTTGCCTGACGCTGACCGGCTGCGGCCTTTCTCAACAGGCGCGCACGGTGAACGAAAAATACATCGCCCCGGCCATTGAGGCCGCCCAGTCCAGGGAAGACTACGGCAGCGAAACTCCGGACGGCCCGAAGGTTTTAACGGACAAGTCCGCCCTCACCGAATATGAGCCTCCGGCCAACGTCTCCACCCGCCTGTCGGACGGGCCTTTGTCCCAGCTTTCACCCTCGGGCGATTACGGCCGCCTGCTGCCATATCCGGGGGCCTATTACGAGGACGGCGACGGGAACCGGCGCGGCAAATACGGACTGGTGACGGATACGAGCGTGATCGTTCTGGACCCCGTCCTCACTTCCGCTGATCTGGCGTGCTACGCTTCCGACAGCGGCGACGTCTGGCTGGATATTTATATCCTGGGCCGCTATGTCGAAAATGAGGACGGCAGCGGCGCCACCCTGTACGCGTTGGCCGGCAGGGACGGCAGCTGGGTCACCGGATTCGATTATACCCAGGCCCTGCCCATGGAACTGGGAGTCCTGTGCATATCGGACATCGATAAAAACGCTGCGGTCTGTTACGGCGAGGACGGTACGGTGGTATTCGACACCGCGAATTTTTCCGGTCTGGGCCAGCTGGCGCCCGGCTCCATCGGCAGCCTTGCGGAATGCAGCGGCGGGTACATGCGGATATGCTACGCCAACGGACAGTACGGCTTCATTAATAAGGACGGCGCCATCCTGAACAAATATGCCGAATTACCAAGCTATTTTGAAGACGTGCGCCCCTTCTCCGAGGGCCGCGCCGCCGTCTGCCTGTACGGCAAGTGGAACTATATCAGCACCGACGGCAGCTATGCCATATACGGACTCTTTGATGAGGCCGGGGACTTCACGAACGGGGTTGCCGTGGTGGAAAAATCCGGTGTAAAGTCCGTTATTAACGCTGATCAAGTCGTTCTGGCGGAATTTCCGGAGGCCGAAACTGTAACGGCATACGACGGCTGGGTCACCGTCAGGAACGCGGACGGAACGGAAAAATATTATCTCACTCCCTCCATGACCGAGGCAAACCTCTATGACAAGGCGCTGAATATGAGCGCCGAGGGCTACTGGGTCGTGGGCGAGCACGGCGTGCGTATGCGGCGCTTCGCCGGCGGGGAGCTGTATTTTTCCGGCGCATCCGCGCTGGACGACTGCTCTGGCGCCGGGCTGTATCTGGTGACTCTTACCGACGGCAGCCGGGCGGTCATGGACGAATACAGCCGGGTCGTGGTCACTGGCGAGGGCGATTTCCGCTTTGTCCCGGATACCGATACCGGAGAAACGTATATTTTGAATGTAACCGACGGCGAGGCCAATCTTTACACCGCTTCCGGCACGCTGGCGGCGGAGGGAATTCTCCCCCGGGACGCCGGGCCGGACGGCGGATTGATCCCGTGCGCCGACGATCTGACCGCCGGACTAAAGAACATGCGCAACTCATGGATGTTCCGCATCAAGGTTGACGCCGGCGACTGAGCCATACAAAGCGCGGCCTTGCGCCGCGCATACTTCAGAGGTTCCAATGAGACATTTTTTTATCCGAATCCTCGCGCCGGCTTTGTGCTGCGCCCTTTTGGTCACGGTTCTTGGAAGCTGCGGCCCCCTGCAGGGGGCCGCAGCTTCCAAAGCGCCTTCAGGCGCGGAAACCGCCGCCCTGAGCGCGGACGCCTCCCTGCGGGCGCTCGTCCTGTACGACGGCGCCTTGTCGGACGGCTCCTGTGAAGACGTGTATTCCCGGCTTGCCCAGCCCCTGCTTCTCAATCTGGACGCCGCCTGCGCCGATATTTCCGAAACCCCCGATTATTCCGGCTTTGATCTGATCTACCCGGACAAATCCCTCGCCGGCTCCGCGGATCGGGCCGAAATCCGGGACGGGCTGATGGATTATGTGGAAAACGGCGGATCGCTTTTCCTGACCAATGAGTTTTATGACTTCTTCCCCGCCGAATTTATCGGAGCTGCCGGGTTTGAGAAAATCGACGGCTGCCCCACGGACCTGACCTTCCCCCAGGTCGGAGATGATCTGGGCGAGCTTCAGACGATCCTCTCCGACTTTGCCGGGCTGTACGCGCAGTTTGCGGACTATCCGGAGCTCTCCCGGTATGACTACGGATACGGCGCCACGGTCTCTTCCGCCACGCCCATCGTCACCTGCGGCTCTCTGGCGCTGTACACCATGAACCGGTACGGCGGCGGGTATGTGTTTTTCACCAATCCGCTGCTGCCGAACCCCTATGCGATTACGGGCTTCTCTCTTGAACCCCGCAATGAAGCCCAGACCTCCCTGTCCAATACCACCGCAAGCTGCAATCAACTTTTGGAAAATGCGTTCGCCTCCTATATTTCAAAGCAGCGCTGGGGCTATTCCCTTTACAGGGTGTTCGGGAGCTTCGGCCGGCCCTCAATGGCCTGGGAGCTGCACACAGAGGAAATTACCGGGCTTGAAAACGGCTCCGGCATCGTTTTTGGCGAGCTGTGCAAGGAATATGACCAGGTTCCCTCGTATACGTTTATACGCAGCGCCTATGAATGGTTCCTGCGGGCGGAAAGCGTAACCTATCTCCTGGGAAATTCGGATTCCGCGCTTTCATACGGCATGGATTTTTACGAGAACGCCTATTCCTCCGGAACCCACGTGGTGTCGGACGGGCTTTGGCTCTCCCTGGCCCGGGTGGAAAACGCCGGCAGCTATTTCATTGATTACGACTCGTATGACCAGCGGGCCTATCCGTCTCCGGCAGATGTGGACGGCGACGGAAACCTCGACATCGTCTGCGGCTCGTCCGACGGCAGGTTTTATTCCTATGACGGCCTGGGCTTCACGGACCATCTGAGAACCGGAGCCGCCAAGGCCCTCCGGGACGCCTCCGGCCGGGAGCTTCTGGTCCAGGGCTATTCCGCCCCCGCCCTTTTCGATGTGAACGGCGACGGCCGACTCGACATGGTCTCCGGCTGCATGGACGGCCGGGTCTACTGGTTTTCCGGGAACGGGGACGGCACCTTTGAGTATGAAGGGCTTGCCTGCAACTGCCTTATGGAGTCCCAAACCCTCCCGGATGTGGGCGACCTGGACTCAGACGGCTGCCTTGATCTGGTGGTCGGTTCCAACTCCGGCCGGCTTTCGGTCTGGTATGGCAGCTCACCGGACAGGCTCACGGTAAACGAGGAAACTCCCGTCACGGTGCCTGAGGCCCTGGGCAGCTGGCTTTCCCCACGCATAGCCGATTTGGACGGCAGCGGGAAAAACGGCCTGGCCATCGGCACGCGAGACGGATACGTGGCCAGACTCGTCCCCGGCGGAAGCCGGGTCTTCGTCCACGACGGCTACATCACCCTGGACGAGCGGAACTATAAGGGCAACTATAACGCGAAGTTCGGGAACAACTGCGTCCCGGCCTTTGCGGATCTCAACGGCGACGGAAAAACCGACCTTTTGGCCGGCTGTCTGGAATACGGAATGGCTTACCCCATCGATTCCGAATATTTCCCCTGTGCCGACGCGCTGGCCCAGGAAATCGACTATATTCTGGATAACGGATTCTATCTCGGCCTGCATTTTTACACGAACCGGTTCGCCTCCCCCCAGCGGGAAAAACAGGAGCTGGAATACCACATGGCCGCGCTTCAACACTATGGCGTGCCGACGGATTTCATCGGAACGAACCAGCATACCTGGTACACCAGCGGCCTTTCGCAAACCCAGTCTCTGCTTTCGGCCTGGGACGCAGGGCTTCTCTGGAACTCCGGGTTTTCCCCGGCTAATAACAAACACACGGCACCCCAGATCAGCCCGCAAAATGTGATCGCCCTCCCGTTTTTCCTGATCAGGGACGGGGCGCGCACAATTCTGATGCAAAACTGCGCCACGCTGCTGTATCTGGACGGCGGCGCCAGCGGCATTTCGGCAAAATACGGGATGCCGGTCTGCATCTATTATCACTGCGACTTTGCCGCCGGCGACGAGGCCGCCGCCCGGCAGGATATCGAGGCCGCCGAGACCTTCAGGCGAAATTACGCCTACAATTTTACCGGGGAGCACCAGTTGATGACGGCCACGGCGGTGGCCTATAACCTGGGCGTTTTTATCGAGCCTGCGGAAAACGGCGCAATCAGAATTTCCCCCCGAACCCTCGCCGATGACTTCGCCCTGTATGACGAACGGTATCAGAATGCCTGCGGCGTCCGCCTTTCGGCAGGCGAGGCGCTGGCTGGCGCTGCCCTCTCCGTGGATGCCGACGTCTGGTACGCCCAGGGGAACGATCTGTACTTCTCACTGAACCGGCCTGTCCTGGTCAGCGTCGGGCCCCGGGAAGCCGAAACCCATATCCGGCAGATCAACATCGCCGCCGAAGTTGAGGGAAGGCCCGGCGGCTGCGCCATCCGGTTTCTGGACGGCGGGATGATGCAGGTCACCGTGGACGGAGAGGCCGCCACCGGTTCGACGGGCTGGCGCACCCAGTCCTATGACGGGCTGACGGTTTTCACGAAGTACGGACAGGCCGATACGATAGAGATAGAATACGATTGAGGTGACCTAAATGAATTCCGCGATTATGATGTTTGAAAAAACGGCGGCACGGTTCCCGGAGAAAAGGGCCGTATCCGACGAATGGGGAGAGGCGACCTTCCGGCAGCTTCGCGCCGCGGGGCTTGCCATCGGGACAGCCCTGCTGGACGAGAAAGGCGGCCTGCGGCCAATTATCGTCTATCTTCCGAAAAGCATAAAGGCCCTGACCTGCTTTCTGGGCGCGATGTACAGCGGGAACCCCTATGTTCCGGTGGACGCGGCCATTCCCATGAAGCGGCTGCAGAGCATCATCGCAAACATGGGGAAGGGGCATCTCATCACCAGCCCCGAACTGGCGGAAAACCTCGAACAAATCGACCTTATGGACGTTCAGATGCATATGTACGGCCAAATCGCCGCAACCCCGGCGGACGAGGCGGCCTGCCTGGAGAAGGTCTCCCTCGTCATCGATTCGGACCCCATTTATATCATGTACACCTCCGGTTCCACGGGTGTGCCAAAGGGCGTCACCATTCCACACCGGGGCATCATCGACTATGCCGAATGGCTGGAGGAAACCTTTCAGTTTGACAGCACAACTGTGCTGGGAAACCAGTCCGCTTTTTATTTTGACAATTCGACTCTGGATATCTATACTATGTGCAAAACCGGCGCGGAAATGGTCATCATCCCGGAGGTGCTCTTCCGGTTTCCGGCCAAGCTGCCGGAATTCGTTGCGGAAAACCGCATCAACACCATCTTCTGGGTCCCCACCGTGATGATGGGCGTTGCCAACTCGGGAATTCTGGAGAAATGCCGGATGCCAGAACTGCGGAAGGTGCTGTTCTGCGGCGAGGCCATGCCGAACCGGCAGCTGAACCAATGGCGCAGGGCCATGCCCGGCCTGCTTTATGCCAACCTTTACGGCCCGACGGAAATCACGGACGTGTGCAGCTGCTACATAGTAGATCGAAAATTCGAGGACACCGATCCCCTGCCCATCGGCAAGGCCTGCAGGAACATGCGGATCGTCATTCTCAGGGAAGACGGCGCCGAGGCCGACGTGAATGAGACGGGGGAGCTGTGCGTCCTGGGCAGCGCCCTGGCACGGGGCTACTGGAACGCTCCGGAAATTACCCACCGGGCGTTTATCCAGAACCCTCTGTGCAAAACCTATGACGACCGCCTCTACCGGACCGGGGATCTGGCCTATAAGCAGCCGGACGGCAACATAATTTTCATCGGGCGGATGGATTCCCAGATCAAGCTCCGTGGCAACAGGATCGAGCTGGGCGAAATTGAGACGGCGGCAAAGAGCCTTCCCGGCATCGACAATGCCTGCGCCCTTTTTGATGAGGACAAGCAGGAGATAGTCCTGTTTGCCGAAACGGCGGAGCCCCTTGTCCTGCGCAAGCTTAATATGGCGCTCAAGCAGCTGATCCCGGCCTATATGGTCCCGGGCCGGCTGATCTGCATGGAAAAATTTCCATTGACGCCAAACGGAAAAATTGACAGAATCACATTAAAAACCCGGTTGTGAGGAGAATAGGTATGAACGAAACTGAGCTGGCGATATATGATTATATCCGCATTAACTTCGAAATTGACGACGACCCGGATTTCACCCCCGACGTGAACCTTTTTGACTATGGCTTTGTGGACTCACTGGGCGCAACGGAAATCCTGATGTTCGTCGAGCAGAACTGGAACATTGCCATCACCCAGGCGGATCTGACGCTTTACCCCATGAACAGCGTCCGGGAAATCGCCGGAGTGGTATCCAAAAAACTGAGGGGTTGAGGACGATGGTCATCAGACGGGCGGAGGACGCCGATATCGGCGCCCTCATGGGCATGTACCGCAGGCTTTACGCACACCTGAAAGCCTGCGGCCTTTGCTATGAGCCGGATTTTGAGCAGATCGAAAACGCTCTGAGCGCCCAGATACGCGCCCGCCTTTTCTGCGTCCTCGTAGCCGAGGGCGGCGGCGGTCTTGCAGGCTTTATTTCCGCTGCGGTCAGCCGTGTCGAGCGCCGGTTTAAAGGTGGACTCGTCGGCGTCATCAACGATCTCTATATCGAGCCGTCGGCCCGAGGAACAGGCGCAGCCTCGGCCCTGGCGGACGCGGCGGAAACCTGGATGCGCGAATCAGGAGCCGAATCGGCCCGGTGCGATATCGTCGCAGGAAACGCGGGAGGCTTTGCCTTCTGGCACGGGCGCGGGTATGCTGACGCGAGCGTCGCGGCCCGGAAATCCCTGGCGGAGTAGACTTTTATGTGGTACTTAAAGACAGATACCTTTCTAATTCTTGCGGCGTTCTCCCTTCTGGCGGGGGCGCTGCGGCGCTATTGCCCGGCGAGGGTGTTTTCCGCCGTTCTTCCGGCGCTGTCCCTGGCCGTACTGTTTAGCATCAGCCGCAGGCTGTGCTGTTTTTATATCGCATATATCCTGCTGGGGGCAGGATGCGCAAGGCTGCTGAAAAAATGGCGGCGCGGGCTGCTGTTCGCGCTGCTTTCCCTGGGGGCCACGGTTCCCTTTTTCTTCAGCCGTCTGGACAGCTTCGGCATACAGCCGCCCTTTTTGTTTGTCAGCACCGGCATCGCCTTCGCGATGCTCAAGCTGATCGACGTTTTCTATTTCGTTTACTACGCGGATATGGAGATTGATCCGTTCACATTCGCCAACTACATGCTGCTCCTGCCGGTTTTCACGGCTGGGCCGATATTCCGCTACCGGGATTTTCTGGTCACGCACAGCGCCCCCCTTAAAATCGACGCGGTCCTGTTCACGGAAAGCTTCGGGCGCATTGTCCGCGGCCTGTTTAAAAAGATCATCATCGCCCAGGCCGCCTCTCTGGCGATGGCCCGGCTCATGGCCATGAGCGAACACTGGTATGTCAGCCTCTGCGCAATTATTTGCAGCTACCTGATTTTGTATTTCGACCTGTCGGGCTACAGCGACATCGCCATCGCCTTCGGCAGGCTGGCGGGCTACGACGTGCCGGAAAACTTCAAAAGGCCGTGGTCGGCGGCCAGCTTCACGCAGTTTTGGCGCTGCTGGCACGCTACCCTCAGCGACTGGATTCGGGAGCATATCTATGTGGCCGTGGGCCGGCGCAGGCTTGGCCGCGGCGCGACCGCCGCTATCGCCATGGGGACGATGACTATCATGGCGCTGTGGCACGGGTTCAACATCCCTTACCTGCTGGCGGGCGTCTATAACGGCGCGCTGCTGGCGGGGGAAAACCTGCTCGGCCTTACAACCGTCAGCCGCCGCAAGACGAAAAAGCCCGTCTACATCCTGCGCTGCGCCTGTGTAAACCTCCTGTTCGCCGTCAACACACTGGTTTTCACCCTGAATACCGAACAGGTATTTTTTGTGCTGAGGGGGCTGACGCATAGATGACGAATGTTTTAAAAAAGGCCCGCGGCCTTGTTGAACCCCTGTTGCCAGTGCTGGCTGCCCTCGCGGCGTTCATCATCCTCGACACCCTTCTAGCCGCATGGGCCCCCGCCGAAAGCCTGCCCTATTTTCCCAAAAACGACTATGAAAAGGTCGTTTTATCCCATGGGGGCGTCACGGAATATGATAAGGTCATCTTTGGAAATTCCACGTTGATCTCGTCTTATATTGAGGAACAAAGCCGATCCGGTTATGTCAATTTCGGGCTGGATTACGGCACCGTCAGCGATCTTTACGGGATGCTGACAAAGGGGTATCTCAGCGTGAAAAGCGAACTTGTGATCGACCTGAACTATTTTGTGCTCATGGACACTTTGGAGACGAACCCCACTTATCCCTGGCATAGGGGCGCGCTGGAGCCCTACGTGTTTTTCCAGCGTGACCGGCTGTCTCCGGCCCTGACCGCCGCCTTTACGAACCTGCTGCATTTCCGGGACCCCCTGGCCCTCCCTCAATATCCGGACCTGAACAGAACCGTCTACCACGGCGTGATGACGGATCAGGAACTGGCTGAAAAAATTACCGCCCACAAGGCGCTGTTCTGGGGCCTGGGGCCGGACAGTTATAAAAAGAACCTTGACGATCTGGGCGCCGTGGCAAAATGGTGCGCCGACAATGGCGTGCGGCTGCGCGTTTTCTGGGGGCCGTGGAACAATGATGTGGAAATGCCGGAAAACCCGGCCCGGATCACGGCGGCGGCAAACGCGGTTCTCGCCGAATACGGGATCGCGGCCGAGGATATGACCGGCTGTCTGGCACGCAAGTATTTTTACGATATCGGCCACCTGAATTACGAGTACGGGGCGGTTTATTTTACGGAGGCGTTGGACAAATGGCTGCTTTTCTAGCGCGGATCAGAAAAAGTTTGGATTCCCCGGTGGGGCGTCTTGCCCTGGCGGTGGTTTACGCCCTTATGATCGCCCTGATCCTGATCTTTTTCGACGGCAACGGCGAATTTATATACGAAGCGTTCTAGCCGCAAGCCGGTATAAAGGGGTGGCACAGCTTCAAGGCGCTTGACGCCATAGACGCCCGGGGGCGGAAATTCTCCTCCGGGCGCTCCTTTTCCCGAGGTCGCCCCCCCGGGGGGGCCTGCCGGAAAAACCTGCCTCCTTGCGCCTCTGGGGGTAATTACTATTTATTTTTCGAGGATTTAGGTGTATGATGGGTTCATGAATATGCTTAAAACGCGAAAGCCGCAAATCATCAAAAAAATAGAATATTTTCTTTTCCCAATCTGTCTTCTCGCTCTGGCCGCCCTTCACGCTCTGGACGCCATTGGTCCATACGATCTTGCCATAACCCTGGCCGCCGTGCTTCTTTTCGGAGCGGCGGCCATTGGTCTGCGGCGGGCGGGGGGCGAACGCTACGCGTTCATCCCCGCCCTTCTCCTGGCCGCCGTGGTCTTATACGTCGCCTCCGCCCTTATGGCCACGGGCAGCTTTACCTGGCATTCCGATACCGCCGCTCTCCTCCAGGTTATGGGACTGCTCTGCACCATCTGCCTTTTTCTGTTTCTCTATGCCCTGACAGGCAGGCTCCTGCCGACGATCGTCTCCGGCAGCGCCGTCAGCCTGCTTTTTGGCGGCGCAAACTGTATGATGATGCAATTTCGGGGCAGGCTGTTTTTGGTAGGGGACCTTTCCGCCCTCCGCACGGCGGTGAACGTGGCCGGAACCTACAGCCTTGATATTTCAGCCGCTTTTGTTCTGGCCGCGCTTTTATCCCTTGTCGGCTGCCTGCTGGCAATATCCCTGGGCGGCAAGCCGGATTTGGGCAAGAAAGAGCGGCTCGTCACCCGGGGCGCCGCCCTCGCCTGCGCCGGGATTTACACCATGGCCGTATTTTACGGCGGCATCTTCGAGACTAACGGCATCCGCCTGACTTGGAACGAGAACGATTTTGAGGAAAGCCCGGTGCTCTATTTCGTCGAATCCATCAGGTCAATGAACGTGGATCAGCCCGAGGGGTACTCAAAAGAGGCCCTGGCGGCCATCTCCGCCGAAAGCGCCCTTCCGGTCGGCGGGAAGAAACCTCATGTGATCGCCATCATGAACGAGGCCTTTTCCGACCTGCGGCGGATCGGCGATTTTGAGACAAATGTGGAAATCACACCCTTTATCGACGGCCTGACGGAGAACACCGTCCGCGGGGCCGTGTATTCCTCGGTGTTCGGCGGCAGTACCGCCAACAGCGAGTTCGAGCTTCTCACGGGCATGACCATGGCCTTCATCCCAAAAGGCGCCGCGCCGTACCAGTCTTACATAAAATACGAGAAAGACAGTCTGGTCTCCGTACTGGAGGCCCAGGGCTACACCTCCGCCGCCCTGCATCCCTACGACGCTTCCGGCTGGAACAGGGAGGCCGTCTACGACTGCTTCGGCTTTGACGAGGTGCGCTTCATCGACGAATTCCAGAATAAACGCTATCTGCGCGGGTATGTAACGGACGAAAGCAATTTTGAAAACCTGATCGGGCGCTATGAAGCGCGGAACGAGGGGGAGCGGCTGTTTCTATTCAACATTACGATGCAGAACCATGGCAGCTATAAATCCGAGAGCTATGAGTCCACCGTGTCCATCTCCGGGCATGAGGGCGAGTTTCCCCAGGCGGAGCAATACCTCTCCCTGCTGCGGGAAACCGACAAAGCCGTAAATGAACTCATCACCTATTTCTCGCGGCAGGACGAGCCGGTGGTGATCCTGTTTTTCGGCGACCACCAGCCGGCGCTGGAGACCGAGTTTTACGACATGCTCTACGGCAAAACGGCGGATGAGCTGTCCCTGGAGGAAATGCAGCGCAAATACCTGACGCCGTTTTTCATATGGGCAAATTACGACATTGACGAGGCCGACGCGGGCCTGACTTCAATCAATTACCTCTCTCCGATGCTGTTGCGGGCAGCCGGGCTGGAAGGCTCCGATTTTGAGGCTTTTCTGCTGGATCTTCAGGCCCAATGGCCTGTCCTCAACGCCTATGGCTGCGTGAACGCCTCCGGCGAACATCTTCCCTTGGAAAGCGACGAAGCTGCGGAAAGCGGCAGCCTCGGAAATTACCGGATTCTGCAATACAACTATCTTTTCGATACCACGGGCTATCGCAAAGACTTTTTTAGCCTTGACGCCGCCGGTGCACCGGCCTCTGAATAAGATGAAAAATAATAAAAAAGATCTTATTTTAATTGCGAATGAAGACGGCGGCCTGCTGAACTGTGTCCGCCGGGAACTGCCGCATCTGCCCGGTGGACGGATAAAATCCTTTCTGGAGCACCGTCAGATCTCCGTGGACGGTTTCGTGACCAGCCGGTTCGATTATCCGGTAAGGCGCGGGCAGACCATAAGAATCGCCCTGTCCGGCGGGCGCGCGTCCCGCTCCCCCCTGGAGATCGTTTATGAGGACGGCGACCTGCTGGCCGTCAACAAGCCGGCGGGGCTGCTCACCGTAGCCACGGATACAGAAAAGGAACTGACGGCATACCGGCTGCTGAAGGACGGCGGCACTGGGCCTGTTTTTGTGGTGCACCGACTTGACCGGGACACCTCCGGCGTACTCCTGTTCGCGAAAAGCGCGGAGATACGCGACGCGCTGCAGCGCGGGTGGGACGAGACCCGCCGAAGGGAATACCTGGCCGTCTGCGAGGGGATATTCTCGGAAAAAACAGGTCGCTGCGATACTTTTCTGCGAGAGACAGCCGCCCACGTGGTCTATTCCGCGGCGGGAACCGCCGGAAAGCGCGCAGTAACCCGCTACACCGTCATTAAGGAAAATGCGGGCTTTTCGCTTTTGCGCGTCCTGATCGAGACGGGCCGCAAAAATCAGATAAGGGTGCATATGAAGGAGCTGGGCCACCCCATCGTGGGAGACCGGAAATACGGCGCTTCGGGAAATCCTTTGAAGCGGCTCGGCCTTCACGCCCGCTGCCTGGAGATCACCCATCCCCGCACCGGGGCGCTCCTTTCCATTGAAGCGGAACCCGGCAGGGATTTTCGCCTTCCCCGGCCGGGCAGGTAAGATCCGGGCAACTTCATAAAAACGTCCCCGGCGGAAAGGATTCCGACGGGGACGTTTTTTATCATTTATCCGTATTTGAAAAATCAGTCGTCCAGGGGAAATCGCTCGCACAAGGAAATCGCTTCCTCCCTGACCGCCTCGACGGCCGTTTCCCCCGTGTCCATCAGGCGGACGATCATTTCACCGATCTGCTTCATCTCCCGTTCCTTCATGCCCCGGGTAGTGACCGCCGGCGTACCGAAGCGCACGCCGCTGGCCTGGGTCGGCGGCAGGGTCTCGAAGGGGATGGTGTTCTTATTGGCCGTGATGTTGGCGCTGTCCAGCAGCTTCTGCATCTCGGCGCCGGTCTTTCCTTTGGCCGTCACATCCGCCAGCATCAGATGGTTGTCGGTTCCGCCGGAGACAATACGAACCCCGCCCGACATCAGCGTATCCGCCAGCGCCGCGGCGTTTTTGACCACCTGCTCCTGGTATACCTTAAATTCCGGCTGCATGGCTTCCTTGAAGCAAACAGCCTTGCCGGCGATCACATGCATGAGCGGGCCGCCCTGGCTGCCGGGAAAAACGGCGCTGTCGATCTTCTTTTTCAGCGCCTCTTTGCACAGGATGATCGCTCCGCGGGGCCCCCGCAGAGTTTTATGGGTCGTGGAGGTCACCACGTCGGCATAGGGTACCGGCGAAGGGTGCGCCCCCGCGGCCACCAGCCCGCCGATGTGGGCCATGTCCACGAACAGATATGCGCCCACCTGGTCGCAGATTTCCCGCATACGCTTAAAGTCAATTATGCGGGAATAAGCCGAAGCGCCGGCGATGATCATTTTCGGCCGGCATTCCTGCGCCCGGCGGAGAACCTCGTCATAATCAATCTGCTCGGTTTCCCGATTAACGCCGTAAAAGTGGGCCTGGAAGTACTTGCCGGTGATGGAGGCTGGAGAGCCGTGAGTCAGATGCCCGCCATGGGAAAGATCCATGCCCAAAAAAGCGTCGCCCGGCTTCATAAGCGCCAGATAAACGGCAACATTTGCCTGGGAACCGGAATGGGGCTGCACATTGGCGTGCTCGGCGCCAAAAAGGGCTTTGGCGCGTTCGATGGCAATGCTTTCCACCATGTCCACATATTCACACCCGCCGTAAAACCGCCTGCCGGGGTATCCCTCGGCATATTTGTTTGTCAGATGGCTGCCGACAGCCTCCATCACAGCTTTGGAAACAAAATTCTCCGAAGCGATAAGTTCCAGGTGCGTTCGCTGCCTTTCAATCTCCAGCGCCATTGCGCCGAATACTTCACTGTCGACCCTGCGAATATGCTCGTAATCCATCTCTACCTCCGGCAAAATTGAATTTATATGTCTTTTTTCGCCCTTATATCAGATATTATATCATTTTTAAATTCCAGGCAAGTCACAGAAATCACGAATAAAACCACATCCGTCGGCATTCGCTTGGCGTTGATGCCTATTCGCCGAAAGAGTCCCGAAGATTTCCAAAATCTGTTCAACAAGTCATTGAACACCCGGGGGGCATATGTTATTCTGTCACAAAGAAGGAAGGTGAATGATATGTCCCGCATATTCGATCCCAATAACGCGTTCATGTATGGCGTCGTAGCAGTGATCATCCTGTTTGTCATCTCCATGTCCGTCCGTTTCATCGCGATGGCTTGGAAACGGGCGAAAAAGCTGGGCATCAGCTCTGCCGTTCTCAGAAAAACCGCTGTTTCCGCCGCGATTTTTACCATTGCTCCGGCAGTATCCATTCTGCTTGGCGTGATTGCGCTTTCAAAATCCCTGGGCTTTCCTCTGCCCTGGCTGCGGCTGTCTGTCATCGGCGCGCTGACCTACGAGGCCCCCGCCGCCGCCAGCGCCGCTTCCGCAATCGGATATGATCTCTCCCGGCTAATCCTCGATCCGGAGGTCTTCGCCTCAATTGCCTGGGTCATGACCCTGGGCATCATCCCGGGCATGATCCTGGTGCCCGTGTTCGGCAAAAAAATTGAAAACGGCCTTATCCGCCTCCGTGCCAGGGACGCACGCTGGGGCCAGCTGTTCATGACCGCCCTTTTTCTGGGCATGATCAGCGCCTTTCTCGGCATGGTGTTTGCCACCGTCACGGAAGGGCTTACAGGCTGGATCCCGTTTTTCGTCATGACGGCGGCTGCCGGCCTCATGTGCCTGTGCGCCGTATTCGTGAAGGTTCTGAAATGGAAGTGGATGGAGGATTACGCCCTTCCCATCAGTATGCTGGGCGGCATGGCCCTGTCCTTGCCCATCACGAACCTGGTTAACACCCTGCTGTAAGGAGGCGCAACTGGATGAAAGAAAACAAATCTTTCCGTGATTACGAGCATTTTGTCGGCCGCATATGGATGCTGACCGGCTTGGTTCTTCTGCTGGCCGTGCCGGCTTCCATCGGCGTTGTCTATTCCGCGTGGCCGCCCCTGGCCTGGATACTTAAAGGGCTGCTGGGCGTAGTCCCGATTTACTGGACCATTGCCGTAATCGAGGTGCTGACCTATGTGCCGATGCTGGGCACGGGCGGCTCCTATCTTGGCTTCTTCACCGGAAACCTGACGAGTCTCAAGGTGCCCTGCGCCCTGAACGCCATGGAAGCGGCCAAGGCGGAGCCCGGAACCGAGGAAGGAGAGGTCATCTCCACAATTGCCATCGGCGTTTCCGCCCTTGTCACCACGGCGGTGATCGCCGCCGGCGTGCTCCTGCTGTCCCAGATCCGGGATTTTATCGAATCGCCGCTGCTCCAGCCCGCCTTCGATAATATTCTTCCCGCGCTTTTCGGCCCTCTTGCGGTGGTCTACGTGTCAAAAAACTGGAAAATCGCCGCCGCGCCGCTGATTTTTATGATTGTGCTGTTCATCTGCGTCCCGGCCCTGGCCAGTTCCGTAGGCGTTCTTGTTCCCGTGGGCGCCGGTATCGCCATCGGCGCGGCCAGGCTGCTGTATAAGAAAGGTCTGGTGTAATATGTGGTGGATCATTGTGCCGTTCGCGGCAGCTGCGTTTCTCGCGGTACTGCTTCTTCGGGCCGCCGCCTTCAGGCCGCCGTCCGAAATAAAGCCCGAGCCCGATACGGTGGAGGCCGACGGGAGCCGGGCCGTGGAAAGCCTTGCCGCCATGGTGCGCTGCCGGACCGTCTCCCGGCAGGATCACGACGCGGAGGATGCGGACGAATTTGAAAATTTCCGCGATCTTCTGCGCCGGCGCTATCCTGCAATACATAATAGCTGTATATTGGATCATGTGGGGCGAAACGGCCTTTTATACAAATGGCCGGGAAAGCGCGCCGACGCGCCGTCGGTATTCATGGCCCACTACGACGTGGTTCCCGCCGATCCGGCCACCTGGTCCAAGCCGCCCTTCGACGGCATTTTGGAAAACGGCGTACTCTGGGGCCGCGGCACACTGGATACAAAGGGAACTCTCGCCGGCATCCTGGAGGCGGCGGAGCAGCTGATCGGCCAGGGCTTCGTTCCCGAAAACGACATTTATCTGGCGTTCTCCGGGGAGGAGGAAATCGCCGGGGACTCGGCCTCGGAGATCGTCTCGGCGCTTGAGGCGCGCGGCGTCGTGCCCGCCCTGGTTCTGGATGAGGGGGGCGCCGTTGTAGAGGGCGTATTTCCCGGCGTAACCGCACCCTGCGCGCTCATCGGCACCGGTGAAAAGGGCCAGTCCGCGATTTATATGGAGATGGAAAGCAGCGGGGGCCATGCCTCCGCCCCGCCCTCCCACAGTATCGCCGGCCTTCTGGCCGCCGCCGCGGTGAGGATTGAGTCCCGGCCCTTCCCCTTCCGGCTTACCCCGCCCGCCGCCGAGATGTTCGATACCCTGGGCAGGCACTCCACCTTCGGAATGCGGCTTATCTTTGCCAACCTCTGGCTCTTCCGGGGCGTTCTGGATAGGATATGCCGAAAATCCGGCGGGGAGCTGAACGCCCTGGTCCGCACCACCGTGGCGGTGACGGAAATGTGGGGCAGCAGCGCCAATAACGTCCTGCCCCCCCGCGCTGGCATCGGGCTGAACGTCCGCCTGATGGGCGGGGACACTTCCGGCGCGGCTGTGGAACGGCTCAGGCGTATTTCCGGCAATCCCGATATCGCCTTCCGCAAGGGCGTCTCGTCGGAGCCCTCGGCCTTTTCCGTAACCGGGGACGACGACGCCTGGCTCAGATTGAAGGACGCGGTATCCCGTACCTGGCCGGAAGCCATCGTGTCCCCTTATCTGATGATCGCAGGCTCCGATTCGCGCCATTACTGCCGAATCAGCCGCAACGTCTATCGGTTTTCGGCTATGGCCCTTTCCGGGGAGGAACGGGCCCTAATCCATGCCAACGACGAGCGTATTCCCGTGGAAAAACTCCTTAAGTGCGTCCAATTTTATATCAGGCTACTGCAATCCTGCTGACGGAGGAATACATGGAAAAAGCCTATTCACGAGTCACCGCCCTCGCCTCCGGGACGGCCATGCTCCTGGTGAACGGCCTGATCTACGCATGGAGCATATTTTCCGTACCATTTTCCGAACAGTTCGGCTGGTCCAGCGCAATTCTCGGCCTGTGCTTTACCGTGATCCTTATATCTTTTTGCTTTGGCGGCTTACTCGGCGGCCTGATTACCGGCAGGTGGGGCGCCGGCGTCTCCATTCCTCTGGGCGGCGCCATGAGCTGCTCCGGATTCTTCCTTTGCGTCCTGCTCCGAGCGGATACCGTCTGGCTCCTTTATGTCTGCTTCAGCCTTGCCGGCCTGGGCGTCGGGATCGTTTACAATGCCATTATGGGCGCCGTGGTCTGCCGTTTCCCCGATAAAAAGGGTACGGCCTCCGGCATTATGCTCATGGGTTTCGGGGCCAGCAGCCTTCTTATGGGCAGCGCGGCCGCCGCCCTCATGGCGTCCCCCATAGGCTGGAAAGGCACGTATGCGGCCACAGGGGCGGCTCTGCTGGCTTCAGCGGTGATCGGCGGGCTCTTTCTTCGTGCGCCGACACCGGCGCGTCAGGAGGCGGACAGCGCGCCTGCGGAGGGGCTGACGCCCGCGAAAATGGTCCGCACGCCGTCCTTCTGGCTGTATTTTATGATTTCCGCCATAGGCTCCGCCTTCGGCGCCGGCATTATCGGTCACGCGCGGTACATCGCCCTGGAGGCGGGAGCAGCCGCCTCTCTGGCCACCCTTACCGTGGGCCTCATCTCCGTGATGAACGGCCTGGGGCGAATTTTCTTCGGAATGCTGTACGACCGGGCCGGCTTTCGCCCAGCCCTCCTGTGCGATGCGGCCATCTTTCTGGCCGCCGGCCTGTCCGCCATTCTGGCACTGAAGGCCGCTGCCACCTGGCCGGCCCTGCTGGCCATGATGGCCTGCGGATTTTCCTACGGCGGCGTCCCCACCATCTCCTCCGCCGCGACCGGAGAATTTTTCGGCCCGGCCTGGTACGGCAAAAATTTCAGCATTGTGAACCTGAACATTTTTCCGGCGGCCTTTGCTTCCGCCATCGCCGGCGCCATGCAGACCGCCTCGGGCACCTATACCGGCGCGTTTCTGCTTTTCATGAGTCTGGAGACTGTCGCCGCGATCCTGATCCTCATCCTCGGCCGGGTGAGAAAGCGGCTGGAAACCCGCTGACCCCGAATAAAAAGCGCGGCCCAAAAGGGCCGCACTTTTTTATTTTTTTAATATGCGCCGCGCTCAATGTAATCCGCAAGGGCGGTGATGCCCTCCGCCCGGACTTCCTCGATGCGGCCTTCATCGCACGCCTTCGCCAGGGCCGGATCCAGCGGCAGTCTCGCCACATTTGGGATCCCGAATTTCTCCGCGGCCTCCGCAACGCGGCTCTCGCCGAAAACGCTATGCTGCGCGCCGCAGTCCGGGCAAGTGAAATAAGCCATGTTCTCGACAATTCCAAGGACCTTTTTGTTCATCATGGCGGCCATATGGACGGCTTTTTCCACGATGATGCCCACCAGCTCCTGGGGAGAGGTAACCACCAGAACTCCGCTGAGGGGCAGAGACTGGAAAACCGTCAGCGGCACATCCCCCGTCCCCGGCGGCATATCCACGAACATATAGTCCACGTCCTGCCAGGCGACGGTGGTCCAAAACTGCTCGACAATGTTCGCAATGATGGGGCCGCGCCAAATCACGGGATCTGTTTCGTTGGGCAGAAGGCTGTTCATGCTCATAAGCTGAACGCCGCTTTTGGATCTCACGGGCAGGATATAGCCCTCGCCGCCCTCCGCCTTCTCATGGACGCCGAACATTTGCGGGATGGACGGTCCCGTCACATCCGCGTCCATCACGGCCGCCCTGTGTCCCTTTCTTTGAAGCTCAGCAGCCATCAGGCCGGTTACAAGAGATTTTCCCACGCCGCCCTTGCCGCTGATAACAGCAATAACCTTGCCGATATGCGCCCCCTCCCGGGGGGATTTCAAAAAGCTTTCCGCCGTTCTTTCGGAGCAATTCTCGGAACAGGCCGAGCACTCATGTGTACAATCTGAGCTCATTGAAACGTCTCCTCATCGGTATCAAAATTTCTTCATAATAGAATCATATGCACATTATATCCCCCGATGTAAAAATGTCAATACAACCCATAGATCCCGGGGGCAGGCGGCAGGACGTCTAGCAGCTGAGGGCGGCAAGCACCAGTATTCCTATGTTCTCCCGGTAGATTTCGTCAAACTGCGACATCGGCAGCGGGTTTTCACCCAGCCCGCACTCAATCGTGTAACCGGGCCGGTTATATGTTTCAATGAACCAGTCCTTATAGCCCGCAAAGCCGGAGGCATACGGCGTTTCCTCCAGAGCGTATCCTGAGGACATGGCAAAGCATTCCGCGAATTCCAGGGAGCGCGGGGGCATAAAATTCTGATATTTCCAATATATGATCCTTCCCTGGGTATGGTAACTGAGCGTCAGGGCCGGGTCAAGCCTTATCGTCAGATCATATATGGCCAGGCTTTCCGGCGCTGAAAGAGGCGCCGTACCCACATAATCCCTGGGCGCCGGGCCGGTGAAGCCCTGGGCAAATTTTATCCGCCTTGCTTCCTCCCAGCCCGCGGGATACTGAAGGTTCAGGTCTGTTCCGTAGATGTTCGCCTTCCATCCCGAGGGAAATGGTATTTCCGGATAATCCGACGCTATCTCCATGGCCCGGGCATAGTATTCACCATAAGGCAAGGCTCCCGTAACCAGGTCCATACCGTCAGGATTGACCGCCGGCGCTATGTATATGCGGGATTTTTCAAAAATTTCAGAGGCGTTCATATCGTAAATCCGACCGCCGAAGGCATAGGCCCGCGCCAGCTCCTCGATGAATTTCATCAGCACGGGCGTGGTGATCCACTCGTTTGCATGGTGCTCCGCATTGTAGAAAACCGTGTTGCTTCCGTTTCCCAGACCCAGATAGCGCAGAGGCTTCCCCATGACGCTGCGCCCATATTCCGAATCCGACACAAAAGGATACCGCGCTGTTATGCCCCGCACGGTATAGCCCACCAGGGAGGAACTCCAATCAATATTGGTCGGCACCACCGGAAACGGAAGGGGAACAACAACCTTATCGCCGATCTGGAGTTTCGTGGGGTCAAGTCCGGGATTGGCCGTGATCACCGCCCGCAGCGACGTGCCGTACCGCTCCGCCAGCCTGTACAGCGTATCTCCGGCCCTGATGGTATGATTGACGTATCCAGTATACCACGGATACAGCGCCGCGTGAGTCAGTCTCCCGGCTATAGCGTCCGGCGCAAGGCCGTTGGCGGACTGGAATCTCCGCAATGCGGACGCGGTGACGGTTCCGAATATGCCGTCTGTCTCTAAGGGGCCGAATCCGGCCCTGTTCAGGGCAAGCTGAAGAAGTTGAACCTCCGCGCCTCGGCTTCCGTATTTTAAAATTTTCATGGCACTATTTCCCTTCGCACATAATCCGTTTCATAATATGCGCTTTCTGCGAAAAAGGTAATTGTGTATTAAAAATCCGCCTTTATTTTTTGCTTCGCGGCACATACTTAAAACGAGGGAGGGATAAAGAAAAATATGACAAATAGAAATAGGATAGTCAAGTGCGCAGCCACGGGAATTTTTGCGTTTTTTTTCCTTTTTGCTTTACCCGCGGCCGCGTTTGCACAGGAACTGATTCCGGTTGGCCAAACGGTAGGGATTGAGATGCATACCGACGGCGTGCTGGTAGCGGGACTTTCCGGCGTAACCACCGGTTCGGGCGACGTCACCCCCGCGGCAGACGCCGGCATTCAGCCCGGCGACATTATTATTCGCATCGGCAGAAACAATATTGTATCGGCAAATGATTTTATCGCAGCTATACAATCCCTGGACGGGACTCCTGTGGCCGTGACCCTTAAGCGGGGTGAAAAGCTCATCCAGTACACAGTCACGCCCGCTGCGGACGCGGACGGCGCCTGGAAGATGGGACTGCTGCTGAGAGATGGGATTTCCGGCATTGGCACCATTACCTTTTATGATCCTGAAACCGGGCTTTTCGGCGCCCTGGGCCATCCCATAAACGACAGCGAAACGGGTGTGACGCTTCCCCTTTCCGAAGGCTTTATTACAAGCGCCTCCGTAGCCTCGGTACAGAAAGGCGAAAACGGGGCCCCGGGGGAACTCCACGGCTGCTTTGACGTGGGCAGCAAATTGGGAAATATCTTTTATAATACTTCCTGCGGTATTTTCGGCGTCTGCGACACGGCCCTGGAGGGTACGGCCGTTGAAACGGCGCCGAACGCAGAGATTAAAGTCGGCCCGGCAGTTATCATTTCCCAGGTGTCCGGCGCGGAGTCCCGTGAATTCGATATCGAAATCTGCCGCATATACCGGGGTGAAGAGGAGCGCCTGATGATATTGGTCACCGACCCCGAGCTTCTGGCGCTGACCGGCGGCATTGTGCAGGGGATGAGCGGAAGTCCGATTTTACAGGACGGCAGGCTTATTGGCGCAGTCACGCATGTGCTGCTTTCCGATCCGACGCGGGGATATGGCATCACCATTGATTCCATGCTCAGAGCCGCGGAAAGCGCGCGGGAGCTTGCTCAAGCCTCATAGATCTGCAAAAATGGCGGCCGGTGTAAAAAACCGGCCGCTTTGGTTTTTATTAAAATTTTGATCCCGCCGCGCTATTTATGGAAATAAGCCACGGCAATAGCTCCCGGCCCCGAATGAGCGCCGATGGTTCCGCCGACAGTGGTAATATTCAGTTTGTCCGCGTTACCCGCCCAGAGCGCCTCGCTGTCGAGGATATATTTTTTCAATATCGCGTCGCTGAGCCCCGAATACCCCAGCATCAGCGGCATGTTAAAATCAACGCCGTTACTTTTTTCAATCATTTGAATGAGCATGTTGTTGCCCTGTTTCGACCCTCTGGCCTTGCCCAGGACGACAATCTCCCCTTCCGCCAGTGACAGCACCGGCTTGATAGAAAGCAGCCCGCCGGCAAAAGCGGCGGCTTTTGAGAGGCGTCCGCCCTTTTTTAGATATTCAAGCGTGTCCAGAAGGGCGATCACGCAGATGTCCTGCTTCTTCTCCTCCAATTTTTCCGCGATCTCCGCAGCGCTTTGGCCGGCGTCCCTAAGCGCCGCGGCGTATTGAACCAGGATGCCTTCGCCCAGAGAAACGCTTTTGCTGTCCACAACCTTTATGATATCTCCAAAACCCTCCGCCGCCATCAAGGCACTCTGGTAGGTACCGGAAAGTTTTTGAGAAAGCGTGATTACCACCGCGGTATCTCCGGCTTCCTGAACGGCGCGGAACACGTTTTCAAATTCAAAAGGCGACACTTGGCTGGTCTTGGGAAATTCATCGCTTTCAATCAGCTTCTCATAAAACTGCTGATGCGAAAGGGTTACCCCGTCGTAGTAATCCTCCTCGCCAAATGTGATCCGCAGCGGAACAATCGTTATATTTTCGTCGACGGTTCCTTTAACGTCGGATCCGGAATCCGTAATAATATGAACCATTTTTTCAACTCCCTGTTCGATATTATGCCACGTGTGCATTATAATACTACTAATTTGATTATTCTGCAATTCGTCAATCATACAGTTTTGTAAACCCGGAACAAAAAAATTCTGTAATTCCAAAATAAATTTTTTTTCGCAAAAAAATAGATTTTTCGCCTCCGATGGAATTCCACAGACAAAAAACGACTATCTTCATGTAGAAGACAGTTGCATTTTGTCGAAAAACGATATGAGAATGGTCATACCGCACTATATTGTCGAATTATGTAAATTATTTTTTATTCTTTTTATCCAACTTTTTCTTGCATGAAGTTACAGCTTATGTTAGATTATTACCCATGAAACGGTATTTCTGCTTAAACAAATATAGCGCAGTCCGTAATTAAATAATTTCGGAGGTTATATTATGGAAACCAAGACGCGGATCCTCATTGCAGATCCGAATGAAGACTTTAGACTTCTTCTTTCAGACATTATAAACGACGAGGATGATATGGAGGTTGTCGGGACTGCGGAGGATGGCATGGAGGCCCTGGGCCTGACGGCGGAACTGAAGCCGGATATGCTGCTGCTTGAACTGATTTTCCCAAAGCTGGACGGATTCGGGGTTATGCAAAAGCTGTCTGAGACGGGCGCTTACCCCAAGGTGATTGTGATTTCAGGCTTTTGGAATGAGCAGGTGCTCAGCGACTGCTCCGATCTCGGCGCCAGTTATTTTATCCCGAAACCCTTCGATCCAAACGCGCTCATGACCCGCATCAGGCAAATTAACGGCGGCCCCAGAGAGATCACCACCGCGCCGTCTCGGGCGACTCCCGCCATCAAGTCGGAACCAAGCCTTGAGGCCGTCGTCACGGACATCATACACGAGATCGGCGTTCCCGCCCACATTAAGGGCTATCAGTACCTTCGCGAAGCAATTATCCTGACAATAAACGATATGGACGTCATCAATGCCGTAACTAAGGTTCTCTATCCGGCGGTGGCAAAAAAGTACAATACCACCTCATCCCGTGTGGAAAGGGCGATTCGCCACGCCATTGAGGTCGCATGGGATCGCGGAGACATCGAAACCCTTCAGAAATACTTTGGTTATACCGTTTCAAACATAAAAGGCAAGCCGACAAACTCAGAGTTTATCGCCATGATCGCCGATTGTCTAAGTCTCAGGCGAAAGGAAGCCCGATAACCGGGTCTGCCGCGAATTTGAAACGCGCGCATCGCGCCGAGAATAGCCAAAGCCCCCCGTAAACCCGGAGGGCTTTGGCTTTATTTACGTTTTTGTTTTTCTTCCTGCGGCTCGTCTTCCTGATTGCGGCGGAAAAATTCTTCAAAGTAATCCCGTTTTGCCTGATCGTTACCGGGTATTGTGGTGCCGATTTTGACGGTATGCCGTCCGCTGACGTCCTCGCGGGAGAAATAATCCATCCGCGGCCCGCCGTCTGCCTTAGATCCGTTTTCCTGCGGCGGTTTCGGCCCCCGCCGGTTTTCATCTACCCCAAAAATGCGCGTCATTTCCTCTTCCTCGCGCCGCTTCTCCAATTCCTGACGGGCCCGCCGCGCCTCCTTCTGGTGACGCTTGTGGAGCGTGCGGTATCGGATTATAAGCAAAGCGTAAGCCACAAGGATGATGATGAGAATCCAGAAGATGATTTTTACCCATACCAGATTCAGGGCTGTCCCGACCTGTTCTTTCATATACTGGATTTTTGAAAGCTCAACCGAGGTGCTGGCCACCAGGGAAGCCGTCCCGTAAACCACGCCGTCCTTGGAGACGGTGATCTCCCCCAGAACCGCTCCCGCGGCGATGGGTGCGGCCAGCGTCTCGCCGGACTGCTCGCTGTATATCACGATATCCCGTTCAAAGCCCGAGAGCTCCACATCGTTCGGAAGCAGCGCGACTACCACATCCTTAGGGCGCAGGGTCACCGAATCCCCGTCCGAACCCATAGCCACCGGAACCTCGCAGACCAGCTCGGAGGAGCCGAGAATTTCCTGCATGCTAAAGTTGTTGAAAACCCAGTTGTACAGCGCAATAGTATCGACAAAATTGCCGTACGTCAAAGAGCCGTCGGCATTTTCTTTGCCCGTACCGCCCATAACCACGGCAAGCAGGTGCATCCCATCCTTCTCCGCCGTGGAGACCAGACAGTATCCCGCCGCGCTGGTATGCCCGGTTTTCACGCCCCTGGCATATTCGTAATAATACCCCCTGTAATAGGGTGAGTCGGAGTTGATTAGGCCGTTGGTGTTGGAAAGCTCCCGCGTCTCGGACATGTTCGTGGCGGGTACCGTATGCTTCACCGTGTTGCAGATCTCCATGAAAAGATCCTGCCTGATGGCCTCCATCGTAATCAGATAAACATCGTTCGCTGTGGTATAATGGTTCTCATCCGGAAGCCCGTGGGTATTGGTGAAGTGAGTGCCCGTGCAGCCCAGCTGGGCCGCCCTTTCGTTCATCATCTGCACAAAGTTCGGAATCGACCCGCCTATGTATTCGGCAATCACATTGCAGGCCTCATTGGCGGATTCCACCATGGCGCAGTACAGGTACTCCTCAAGGGTCATCGTCTCACCGACGGCAATATTGGCTGTGCTGCCGTCCTCCGCCATGCCCTCCAGACACGCCGCGGTACAGGTGATTTCATCAGTGGGCAAAACGTCGCCCCTTTCGATTGCCTCAACGGCCAGAAAAACCGTCACAATCTTTGTCAGCGAAGCCGGATACACTCTTTCATCGGCGTTTTGAGAGAAAAAAACCCTGCCGCTATCGGCATCCGCCAGGAGAACCGCTTTTGCGGTGACTGCCGGATCGTCCAGCGCCAGCGCCGCCGGCGACAAGACGGAGAAAAATAAACAAAGCAATAAAATGACTGGGAATATCTTTATTTTTTTCATATCAATCTCCGACATAATGTGTTATAGTTTATTAGGGGGATTTTCGAAAAGCATACTGTATTATAACGGTTTACATAAAGAAAAGCAACCTTAAATAATTCCCGTTGAGTCGGAGATGCTGTTGTGGGAAAGCTGAAAAAAACCGAAGCCGCCTGGCTGGCAGCCGCCGCCGCGGCGCTGGCTCTTGCCGTGGCCGTCCGGCTGTTCTCCGCCGCCTCGGCAGCGCAAATCGACTTCTCCCCGGCCGACCGCTCGGCGTCCGTCTGGGCGGAAGCCTCCCCGGAACTCCCTTACGAACGGGCCGCCGGACAGGATATTAACATCAACTCCGCCGACGCCGAGGCCCTCACGCTGCTGCCGGGCATCGGCGAGGCGCTCGCCGGCCGCATCATTCGGTATCGGGAGGAAAACGGCGGATTTTCCGACATTTCGGAAATTCTGTCCGTGAATGGCATTGGCCAGGCCACCTTTGACAAAATCAAAGATTACATCACCGCGGAGGATATGCCATGAAAGTGCTTGTGGTAGACGACGAAAAGCTCTTGGTCAAGGGCATCAAATTCAATCTTGAGAACGAAGGTTATCAGGTGGATTCCTGCCACGACGGCGAGACGGCCGTCCAGATGGCTCGGGAGAACAGCTATGATATCATCATCCTGGACCTGATGATGCCCCGTGTGGACGGTCTGGAGGCCTGCCAGCAGATACGCAGCTTCTCCACCGTACCCATCATCATGCTCACCGCCCGCAGTGAGGATTCGGACAAGCTTCTTGGCTTCGAGTCCGGCGCGGACGATTATATCACGAAGCCCTTCAACATCCTGGAGCTCAAGGCCAGGATCCGGGCGCTTCTTCGCCGGGCGTCCATGCCCGCCGCCCAGGCCGCTTCTTCAGATGTGCTGACCAGGGGACACCTCACCCTCGATCCCAAGCGCCGAAACGTCAAGAAGGACGGCGCCGCCGTTGAGCTCACGGCAAAGGAATTCGACCTGGCCGAACTGCTCATGCGCAATCCGGGGCGTGTATACAGCAGGGACAGCCTTCTGAACCTGATTTGGGGATATGATTATCAGGGCGACGCCCGCACAGTGGATGTGCATATACGCCGCCTGCGTGAAAAGTTGGAAAAGGTTCCGGCGTCTCCGGAATTTATCATCACCAAATGGGGCGTCGGCTACTTTTTTGCGGAGTAAGGTATGCGCATAAAACCCCGGGAAAAAAGAAAACGGACGGGAAGCGTCCAGTATAAATTCATTGTCTCCTTCTTCGCGCTGATTGGCGCGCTTCTTCTGCTGATGAACACATATCCGCTCATGGCATCCCGGGATCTGGTGTTCAAGGAGAAAGAAAGCGCCCTCATGAACCAGGCTGCGGTCATCTCCTCCTCCCTGTCCGCTCTGGATACCCTGTCCGCCAACAGCGTGGCGCAGGTCATGGAACTGCTGGACGTCACCAGCTTTTCGCGCATTGTCGTGACGGACGGTTCTGCGCTGGTGCTTTATGACACCTGGGGCGACTCGGGAATCGGCAAATACGCGCTTTTTTCGGAGATTTCCCGCGCTCTGGGCGGGGAGCAGGTATTCCGGTCCCAATTTGCTGACGGCGCGTTCATCTCCCGGGCGGCCATGCCCGTCCGCAGCCGTTCGGTCACCCTCGGCTCCGTCTATCTTTGCGAATACGACAGCGAGCAGGCCTCCCTGATCCTGAGCATCCAGAACATCCTTCGCGTGATCTCCATCGCGGCCTGCACCGTTGCGCTCATTCTCACCGTCGCCTTTTCCCGCACCCTGACCGCCCGCATCACACACCTGGCAAAGGCCATACAGGTGGTCCGCGGCGGCAACTACGCCCACCGGCTCGACATCGGCGGAAACGACGAACTGACAGAGCTGGGCAACGAATTCAACAACCTTACCGAGCGGCTTGAGACTACGGAACAACAGCGCCGGCGCTTCGTTTCGGATGCTTCCCATGAGCTCAAGACCCCTTTGGCGTCCATACGCCTTCTGTCCGACAGCATCGTTCAGAGCGGGGATATGGACATGGACACCATGCGGGAATTTGTGACGGACATCGGCTCGGAGGCCGAGCGGCTTCAGCGCACCACGGAAAAACTGCTGGATCTCTCCCGCCGGGATGACGGCATCGAGAGCAAACGCAGCCCCGTGGATATCGGCGCGGCTCTGAAATCCACGCTCAGGCTTCTCACGCCCCTTGCGGACGCCCGCAACGTTACCATTGAGTATACCGTCGGGCAGGACTGCATGGTTCTGGCCTCCGAGGACGATATTCATCAGATCATTTTCAACCTGGCGGAAAACGCCTTGAAATATAATCACGACGGCGGACACGTCTACCTGACCGTGGACGGCGATGAAACCCATGTTTTTCTGACCGTAGAGGACACCGGGATCGGAATCCCCGAGGAGGACAGAGCCCAGATTTTCTCCCGGTTTTACCGGGTGGACAAGGCCAGATCCCGGGAGGCGGGCGGAAGCGGTCTTGGCCTTTCCATCGTCAGCGATGCCGTGGCCTCCTTGGGCGGGGAGATCACCGTAAGCCCCCGAACCCCCAACGGAACGCGTTTTGCCGTATCCTTCCCCCGCTTTTCAGAAAAGGAGGACGCCGAAACATGAAGCAAAAACGTCTGGCCGCGCACCTGCTGGCCGCGGCTATGCTGCTATCGGCCTGCGGCGTGGCTTCCGGCGGAAAACACCTGGCGGTTTATCGGGCGGTGGCCGCCCCTTATCGGAACGGCGGGGAACTGGCCGTTGCCGAGAACCTTTTTCTCTCGCCGGGGGTCGGTATCATCAACGCCGCGATCTCCGCCTTTAACGCGGAATCGTCCGATCCGGGGCTTGAAAACCCCCTGCCCTACGGCGGGCGCATTCTGGGGTATGAGCTGAACGGCGGCGAACTGCGTCTCGAAGCCGAGGGCTGCGACGAGCTGGGAGGCTTTGACCTTACCCTGCTTTGCTGCTGCGCCGTTTTGACCTTCTGCGCCATCGACGGGATCGAAACCGTTTCCATCATATCCGGCGAAAAATCCCTTTGTTCTCTGCTTTCCCCCGGCGATATCATGCTTACCGATATTTCGGCATAATCCTATAAGAATGAAAGGCGACCTTATGACAAATCTTAAGAAAATCCAATCGGCGCTGGCCTGCACGGAGCTGGATGCCCTGCTCCTGATGAACGACAAAAATGTTTTTTACTCCACGGGCTTTCTGCCAACGGACAGCGCGGCGATAATTTCCCGCAAAAACGCATATCTTATCACCGATTCCCGGTATGTGGAGGCAGCCACACTTCAGCGTGATCCGGCGGTGGAGGTCGTGCTGTCCACCCGGGAACACGGCGTTTCCGACTGCATCAGGGATATTGTTCTGAACCTGGGCATTAAAAAACTCGGCGCGGAGGAAGACTGCCTGAGCTTCTCGGACTATAACCGCCTGGGCGAAAAGCTGGGTTTCCCCCTTCAACCGGGGCAGAAGCTGATTTCCGTCCTCCGGGAGTCCAAATCCAGGGCGGAGCTGGATAGTCTCATCGCCGCGCAGCGGATCGCGGAGCGCGCGCTGAACGATGTGATGGCCATAATAAAGCCGGGGTTGTCCGAGCGGGAGCTGGCCGCGGAGCTGACTTACCGTATGCTGCTCTACGGCAGCGAAAGAAATTCCTTCGACCCGATTGTGGTGACCGGCGCCAAAACCAGCATGCCTCACGGCGTTCCCGGTGACGAATGGATCAAGTCCGGCGATTTTGTAACCATGGACTTTGGCTGCATCAAAAACGGCTACTGCTCGGACATGACCCGCACGGTTGCCGTGGGCGACGTCACGGATGAGATGAAAAACGTTTACGACGTTGTTCTGCGCTCCCAGCTTGCCGGCATTGCCGCCTCCAGGCCGGGAGTCACGGGCGCATCCATACACGCGGCGGCCGCAAAGGTGATCGACGACGCGGGCTACGGCCAGTATTTCGGACATGGTTTCGGACACAGCGTCGGCCTGGATATCCATGAAAACCCGAACGCCTCCCCCGCCAATAACCAGCCCATGCCGGAGGGCGCGGTGATCTCCGCCGAGCCGGGCATTTATATCCCCGGGCGCTTCGGGGTTAGGATCGAGGACGTGCTGTATTTGACCGGCGAAGGCTGCATCAACATCGCGGAAGCCCCGAAAAACCTGATAATCATTTAATTTCTATTGCCAAATCCCTGATAATAGTGTAGAATGTTTTGGCAAAAATACCTAGACTGACACTGGAGGATATCAATATGCTTACAGCAGGCGATTTCAGAAACGGCGTCACCTTTGAGATGGACGGCCAGGTTATGCAGGTCATCGAGTTTCAGCATGTCAAGCCCGGAAAGGGCGCTGCTTTTGTCCGGACAAAAATAAAAAATGTCATTACCGGGGCCGTTATCGAAACCTCGTTCAATCCTACCTCAAAGTTTGAAAATGCGACTGTCGATCGTAAAAGCATGGAGTTCAGCTACGCTGACGGAAACCTTTATTACTTCATGGATCCCGAAAATTATGAGCTCATCCCCATTGACCGCGCCGTGCTGAGCGATGGATTCCGTTTCGTCACCGAAAATATGGTCTGCACAGTCTTTTCCTATAAAGGCAAGGTCTTTTCCGTGGAGCCCCCTAATTTCGTTGATCTGACCATCACACAAACCGATCCCGGCTTTGCCGGCAATACCGCCACCAACGCCACCAAGCCCGCGACCGTGGAGACCGGCGCGGAGATCAAAGTGCCGCTGTTCATCAGCGAAGGAGACAGAATCAAGGTAGATACCCGCAGCGGGGAATATCTTGAAAGAGCCAAGGGCTAAAAGCGAACAAAAGATTTTACCGAAGGAGTGACAATGCTATGACTACTTCCGAAAAAGTCGCCTACCTGAAAGGCCTGACCGAGGGGCTTGGCATCAACAAGGAATCCAAAGAGGGAAAGATCCTTGCCGTAGTGATGGATATTCTGGAGGATGTCGCCCTGGATATCGAGGATCTGGAGCAGAATGCCTGGGATCTGGGCGAGGCGCTGGATCAGGTCAGCGACGATCTGTCCGACGTCGAGGATATCCTCTATGACGATGAGGATGACGACGACGAGGATGATGACGAGGATGACGACGACGAGGATGATGACGAGGGCGACGAGAATACCCTTTTTTATGAGGTGACCTGTCCGGCCTGCGACAACACGATAACAATCGACGAGGACGTGCTGGATCTTGGCGCAATTGAGTGCCCCAACTGCGGCGAGTCCCTTGAGTTTGACGGAATTGAAACCGGGGACGAACCGGAAGACGACTGAGTAAAAAAGTATAGTTTTCATTAAATAATCCGGAGCGGCAAAAAGCCGCTCCGGATTATTTTTTCATATCTGTTTGCGTGATCGCCGCGCGGGAAGCCGCCGCCCGGCCCTATTTTTTCGGCCAGGGGCGAAGTGTGGAACCGCTCACCATCCACGCCCGCTCCGCCAGCCCGGCCAGGGGCGTATCATTGGCAGAGTCCGAAAAAAACTCGCGGATCTCCGTCCCGGGATATTCCCGGCGCAGCCGCCTCACTTTTTCTTCCCCGTCGTTGTTGGCGCCTTCGTAAATCCCCGTATATTTTCCGACCCGGGACGCGATGAGCCGAACCCCCAGCTTATCGGCGGGAAGCCTGAGCAAAAACTCCGGAGAGGCCGAAATAATGATGTCGTCCGGCCTGCGGCGCTCCAGATACCAACGGTTGACGTTCCCGAAATGCTCCGCCCAGAAAATGTCAAGCTCCGCATCCACATCGGGAATCATGGTCAAAAACCGATAGAATTTTTCCTTGACCGCGGTTTTGGAGGCGAGGCCCACGGCCAGAAGCGGCAGGCCCGGCGCCGCCGCAATGGAGCGCAGCGCCGCCCTCGGATACCGGCGGGCGCAAAACCGGAAAAATGCCAGAGAGCTGTCGTACGGCAGGATCGTCTTGTCAAAATCGTAAACGTTTACTTTTTCCATCATACCACTCCGAAAATAAGATAATAGAGTCTGGCTCCGGCCTCGCGGATGAAGTAATTCAGCTTCAGCACGGGCAGGCTTGTCTCCCCGGCAATGCCCGAAACGGACACGCCCAGGGTCTCGGCCAGCAGCTTTGCCCGATACAGATGGTATTCGCTGGATACGACCGCCACATTGTCCGGCGTATCTCCCCGGTTTCGGATAATGTCAAATGAAAAGGCCAGGTTTTCCCTGGTGCTGGCCGCATTCGGCTCCTGTATGATACGCTCGGGCGATATGCCCCGTGCCTCCAGCCATATCCCCATGGCCCGGGCCTCGGTGATGTTTTCTCCCGGCCCCTGCCCTCCTGAAACGATGACCACGGTCTCCGGGTTATCCTCCAGATAGATCAGGGCCGCATCCAGGCGGTTCACCAGGGAAAGGGAGGGGGTCTTGCCGTTCACCCCCGCGCCCAATACGATGATATAGTCGCAGCCTTCGGGGGCGTCCGTCCTGGCCGCCTTGATAATTGGAATCTCGATTACAATCAGAAAAACTGCCGCCGCCGCGATGATCCCCATATAAATCCGCCGCGCCTTCCGCCCCGAAAAATGGCAGAGTACGGCTGCCGCCGCGGCCAGAACGAGCAGCAGCCCGATAAAGCCGTACCCATCCAGAAGAAAAAGAAACAGGAATGCGGCCGCCAGAAGAATAACCGGCAGAATGATCCATGTCTTATCCTTCATCCAAATCCCCCCATTCGCCGTATAAGGCGTCCATTTCGCTGTCCAGCGCCACCTTTTCCGCATCGATCTCCATAAGCTTTTCGTAGTCCGAGGCATTTTCCTCCGCCAGGGCCTCCAGGGCCTTTATCCGCTCTTCAACCTTTTCGATTTCACGCTCTATTTTGCGTTTTCTTTTCTCGGCGTCGGAAGTCTTCTTCCTGTGGGGCGTCTTTTTTTCCTTTGGTTCCGCCCGCTTCGCCGCCTGGGCGATGGCGTCCCGGCGCAGCCTGTATTGGCGGTATTCCTCAAACCCGCCGCGAAAGTCGGTAATCGCGCCGTTTTCCAGCGCCCAGATTCGGGTGGCGAATTTTTCGATAAAATATCTGTCGTGGGAGATGAACAGCAGGGCTTCGCCGTACTCCTCAAGCGCATCCTCCATCCACTCCCGGGACGGGATATCCAGGTGGTTGGTAGGCTCGTCCAGAATCAGCAGGTTAATGTCCCCTCCCATGAGTATGCACAGCCTCAATCGGCTCTGCTCGCCGCCGGAAAGGGCGCCGACGGCCTTCAGAGCGTCCTCGCCGGAAAAACCGAAAGCTCCGAGCCTGTCCCTAGCCTGCTGCGGCGTACAGCGGCATTCGGAAATCAGCGTATCCAGGGCGGAAAGGGACGGCTGCACGAATTTCACGATCTGGGGCAGGTACGCCACACGGACGGAGGGTCCCCGCCGCACCCATCCGGCGTCCGGGGTTTCCTCCCCCATGATAAGCTTTATCAGGGTGGATTTTCCCGTGCCGTTATCCCCGATAAGGGCAATGCGTTCGCCTCCGGTCACCGTCATGTCCAGACCGGAGAAAAGGGTCCTGCCGTCGAACCCCTTTGTCAGCCCTTCCATGACAAGAACCTCGTCGCCCCTGAATTCTCGCTCCTTGAAGGAGGCCCGGAGCTTTCTCGCCTCAGTGGGACGCTCGGTTTGAGAAAGGCGCTCTATGCGCTTTTCCATGGAGAAGGCGCGCTTATGCAGCGCGTCGTTTCCCATAATGGCCCAGAGATGAAGCCGGGCAGCCGCCTGTGTAAGCTGGGCGATTTTCGCTTGATCCTTCTCGTATTTTTTAAGCTGCTCATCAAAGCGGCGCTGGCGCTCCACGGTGTAGAAGCTGTAATTTCCGGAATAGAATTCCGCCTTCCCGTCTTTAATTTCGATACACCGCCCGGCAACAATGTCCAAAAAGTACCGGTCGTGGCTTATGGCCAGCACCGTCCCCTTGAAATGCAGGATATAGTCCTCCAGCCACTCCGTAGCCCGCAGATCCAGATGGTTTGTTGGCTCGTCCAGCAGCAGGATATCGGTGTCCTCCAGAATCAGCCGCGCCAGATTTACCCGGGTCTTTTCCCCGCCGGAAAGCAGGTCGAACTCTCGCTCCCGCATGTCCGGGGGGATGTCCAGGCCGTTGGCGATCCGGCTGCGCTCCGTATCCATATCATACCCGCCGCGACAGCGGAATTCCTCCGCCAGCCGGTCGTATTCCATGAGCAGCTCCGGAGAATCGTCCTGCGCCATCCGCGCGGCCAGCGCCTGCGCTTTGCGCCCCGTCTCCCGTACCTGGCTCTGGGCGTCCCTCAGCACGTCCTCCGTGGTCCAGCCGTCGGGGTAATGCGGGATCTGGGAAATCAGCCCGACACGCCTGCCCCTGTGGACGGCAATCTGGCCCTCATCCGGTGTCATCTCGCCGGAAATCAGCCGGAACAGCGTGGTCTTTCCGCAGCCGTTCATGCCGAGGATGCCGACATGCTCTCCCTCATTCACGTCAAAGGTCAGCCCGTCAAGCACTTTATTGCCGACCTCAAACGATTTTGTCAGATTTTGTACAGAAAGATCAATCATAATTACCCGTTATTTTCCGCCACGGCCGCCTGCAGGACAGTGTTGGCCACGCTGCCGGCGTTGGCCAGTCCCGCGCCGCCGTGTTCTATCATTACCACAAAAGCATAGGGATGCGCCTCGTCGGCCAGGAACCCGGTGAACCAGGAGTGGGACGTGCCGTCCCCCACCTCGGCCGTGCCGGTCTTGGCGCAGATCGAAAGGCCCGGAAAATTCCAGGTTCCGTAAGCGTATTCCACGTTGTAGTCCATCATATCCGCCACCTTGCCGGCGGTTTCCGCAGCCATCAGCCTGGTGGTTCCGGAAAGCGGCCCGCGGCCGATCAGGGTCGGCTCCATGAGCAGCCCTCCGTTGGCAACGGCCGCGGTCAGCCGCAGCATGGCATAGGGGCTTACCATGTCGTGATACTGGCCGATCCCGGACCAGGACAGGTCTATGGTGCCCGCCTCGGCTTTCTCAAAAGTTCCTGCGGCGGTGGTTATCCCGTCCAGTTCGTGGGCGGCGGTCAGCCCCAGCTTTTCGGCGTATTGCGCCAGAAGCTCCGGGCCAAGGGCCTGGGCCAGCTCGGAAAAGGCGCAGTTGCAGGAATTTGCCAGGGCCTGCTCGATGGTCTGGCTGCCGTGGGCCGAAGTACAGTTGAGCGTCGCACCGCCCACGACCGCGCTTCCTCCGCACCAGAACTGGCGGTCGTACAGATCGTCGATATTTTCTATGGCCGCCGTAAGTGTGACCAGCTTAAAAACCGATCCGGGCACGAAGGCGGCGCTGACGGCCTTGTTCAGATACGTGCCGTCCGCCGGATTATTGCCGGGATTGGCCGGGTCCATGGACGGGGCGGATACCATGCAGAGAATTTCCCCGGTCTTATAGTTCATGACGATCACCGCGCCGTTGCGGCCGGCAAGGGCCGCGTAGGCTTTTACATTCAGAGAAGCGTCCACCGTCAGCCGGAGGGTTTGGCCGCTGGACATGCCGGTGATAAAATTATAACCCGACAGCTTGTCCCGGAACTGGCCAATCGCCCCTGTGCCCACGTTTCCGGACACGTCGCCGATAAGCTGGAAGCAGGCTGTCCGGGTGGCCCAGTCCTCCGCAAAAGCATATTCCGAGCCGTCGGAGGTATAGAGCACCGTTCCGTTCCTGTCTGTGATGGTGCCCGCGGCCACCGATGAAGAAAAATACGTGGCCCAGGCGCCGCCGTCGTCCGCCAGGCGCACCAGGTATACGGCGACGCCGATGATGAGCATGGCGGCAATCAGGAGGGCGGCGGTGGCGCGGCGTTTTACCTTTTTCATTCCTCGGCCTCCTCTTCGCCGTCGGCGGGCCTGACCCGGCGGCCCGCCTGGGGCTTGACAACAAAGCTGGCATCCCGCCTGGTATCGCCGGCTTTTACGAAGGCCAGCATCATCCAGCAGGAAATCAGGGAGGTGCCCCCCTTGGATACAAATGGGAACGTGACCCCCGTGAATGGCAGGATGTCCAGAGAGCCAAAAACGTTAAGTCCCATCTGAACCATCAGCATGCTGACCGCGGCACAGGCCGCGATAACGTAATACGTGCTCCGCCCCTGGGCCGCGTTGCGAACGGCAAAAAGCGCCAGGGAAATCACCGCGAGGATCGCGCAAAGCCCAATGATCAGCCCAAGCTCCTCGCACAGCACGGCAAAAACCATGTCCGTATTCGCGGCTACGATATCCTTCAGCCATCCCGTACCCGCCCCTTTGCCGAACAGTCCGCCCGCCGCGGCGGCCGAGAGGGCGTGGGTCTGCTGATAACCCTTGCCCCAGACATCCTCCCAGACGTGGCCCCAGGTGGCAAACCGCTGCGCGATATAGGGCCTCACCGAAAGCACCAGAAACCCCGCCAGGCCCGCGCCGGTGACGGCCAGGAACACCGTGGCAAAGCTGCCGGAACGCATGAAGGAGATGACCAGAAAGCAGGTGAAAAAGATCACCGCGGCGCCGAAGTCCCCCATGAGGGCCAGGGCGATCACGCATAAGGCCGAAAATCCGATAAACGCAAACAGGTTCCGCCGCTCAAACAGCCTGTCCAGCGCGGCGGCGCCCACATAGATGTAGATGACCTTCACCAACTCGGAGGGCTGAATGGAAACTCCGGCTACGGTGAGCCAGTTTTTTGCGCCGAACACCGCCTCGCTGACCAAAAGGTTCAGCCCAAGCAGGCCGATGGCGGCAACGGCCGCGGCCCATCTGAAGGCCTTGACGCGCCGAAGATCCCGAAGCCAGAAGCCGAGAAAGAAAAACAACGTGATCCCGATCATCACAAGGAAAATCTGCTTGAGCATCTCGCCGGGAGTGCTGGTGGCCACGACGGCCACGCCCAGAGTAGTCAGAAAAAACGCCAGCGTTTCCGGCTCGAAGCCGGTGCGGCGGATGGAGCGCATGACAAAATAGCAAAACCACTGGATGACCATCAGCGCCAGAAAAGCCAGCGCAATGGGCAGGACATGACCCGGCTGGGCAGTGGCCGTGAATTCCATGGTCAGGAAAGCCTGGAAAAGCGTCAGGATCAGCAGCGTAACCCCCGGCCCGATGAAGCGCCCGGGGGCGGTGCGGCGCATAGCCTGAGCCGCGCGCTTTTTTTCGTCGATATCCCGGAAGGTGAAATCATTCCCCGCAAAGGACAGCACGTCGCCGTCTTCGACAGGCTCATCCGTATCCACCGGCCTGCCGTTGATCCGGGTTCCGCCCTTGGATCTAATATCCGACAGGTTCCATCCGCCTTCATCGTCCCGCATAAGTGAGGCGTGAACCCTTGAAACAGACGGCTCCGTCACCACCACGTCGGCGGAAGCCGCCCGGCCAATGATGCACTCCCAGTGATGTACGGGCCGCTTGGCGCCGGCTTCGTCAATGAGGTAGGCCCAGGTTTCCGGCTCGTATTTTTCGCGCAGCATGGAGCGCACGCAGCGCATCAGCAGCCAGATCGCAAGAAACGGCAGAATATATTTCGCGCCGGCAAGCACATATTCGGAAAGTTCCGGCAAAGCCTCAAAAAAATTCACAGTGATAACCCGCTTCTGCTTTCAATTTAAGATATTTAAGATATTGCGGCTATTATACCATAGTTGCGAAGCAATGACGGTATAATG
>DIRC01000037.1:0-130 GCA_002427465.1 Clostridiales bacterium UBA5446
AACCTGCAATCCGCTACAGCAGGGACGAATTCCCAAAAGAGGATATGCGATGTGTCGGCTGACCGTAGTAAGCGGCGTTGACGGCCCGGTCCCGCGCAACGGCGGCCCGTGAACCATGTCAGGCGGGGAA
>DIRC01000037.1:308-888 GCA_002427465.1 Clostridiales bacterium UBA5446
GGGGAACCGAGCAGCATTAAGCGGGCGCAGCCGTGTGCCGCGGGGTAACCGGGTCCGAGCCGGCTGCTGCGGTAACGGATGTATCGCAGCATTCAATTGAGGGTGTGCAGTCTTGCAAAGAACCGAAAACACATTTTTTGAGGGCAACAGTGTTGCCCTCATTCCCTGAATATCACCAAGGAGCGAAGCGATGTACCAGGCTCTTTATCGTAAATACCGGCCTCGCACCTTTGACGACGTCGCGGGGCAGGAGCATATAACGGAAACCCTGAAAAAACAGGTCGTATCCGGACGACTCAGCCATGCCTACCTGTTCATTGGAACTCGGGGTACAGGCAAAACCAGCTGTGCCAAAATACTTGCCAAGGCCGTCAACTGTGCACATCCGGTAAACGGCAACCCATGCAACATATGCCCCGCCTGCCGCGGAATTGACGGCGGCTCCGTCCTTGACGTGGTGGAAATAGACGCCGCGTCCAACAACAGCGTGGATAACGTCCGCGCCCTGCGGGATGAGGCAGTCTTTTCCCCGGCCAGCGTCAGGAAGCGCGTTTATATCATCGACGAGGTACACATGCTC
>DIRC01000037.1:1056-1181 GCA_002427465.1 Clostridiales bacterium UBA5446
ATCATCGACGAGGTACACATGCTCAGCACCTCGGCATTCAATGCGCTGCTGAAAATCCTTGAAGAGCCGCCGGAACATCTGATGTTTATCCTGGCCACTACGGAACTGAGGAAAGTGCCCGCCAC
>DIRC01000037.1:1352-8303 GCA_002427465.1 Clostridiales bacterium UBA5446
GGAACTGAGGAAAGTGCCCGCCACCGTTCTCTCACGCTGCCAGCGGCACAGCTTCCGCCGGCTGGACGCGGCGGTCATATCCGAAAGGCTGGATGACGTGGCAGCACGGGAAGGATTGACCCTTACCCATGACGCGTCCATACTCCTTGCCCGGCTGGCCGAAGGCTCCATGCGCGACGGGCTTTCCCTGCTCGACCAGTGCTCCGGGGCCGATCCCATTGATTCTGAAGCCGTTCTGTCGGCCATGGGCCTTGCAGGCACGCGGCGCACGGCGGAACTGCTGAAGGCCGTTTCCGACGGCGACAGCCTGGCCGCTCTGACCATTTTTGATGAACTCTGGCGTCAGGGCAAAGACCCCGCCGCCCTGCTCTCCGATCTCGGGGTACTTATGCGTGACCTGCTGATTGTTTCCGTTGCGCCAAAGGGCGGGATGCATCTGATCTCCGGCGCCGCCGATATGGAAACACTTCAGCGCTTTTCCGGGCGCTTTACCAACGCGGAGCTGCTCCGCGCAATGCAGCGCACCCAGGAGGCCCTGGGCGCGCTGCGGGACAATCCCTCCCCCCGGGCAGCCGTCGAACTTTGCCTCGTTTCCCTGTGTGATCCGAGCCTTGGCGGCGGCCTTCCCGAGCTTTTGGCCAGGGTTTCCAGGCTGGAAGAAAAGGGCGTGTGCGCCGCGCCGGCAGCCTTCCCTGCCGAAGGGCCGGAAGCCGCGTGTACCCCTGCCACCAGCTCAATGCAAAAGCCGGAATTTGAGCCCGGATTCGCCCAAGAACCGGGTTTTCCACCTATGCCGGAATCCGAACCGGAAGACGTTTCCGAGGGCGGGTCTCAGCCGGGGCCGCAGCGATCCGACGGGGATAGCGCGCCGGCGGAGGATATTGATCCGGCCAAGGCGGAAGCGGAACCACCGTCCGGCGGCGGCGCACCGGCGGAAAGCGCGTCATGGGAAGCCCTTGTTTCGGCCATGAAGCCGCGCCTTGCCGTCGGCATATACAGTCTTCTCACAGACCCTTTGCAGATTATGGGCGTATTTTCAGGCGACCGGCTGACGCTTCATATCGCGAAAGGCTTCGCCTGCGATATGCTCAACAAGCAGGATATCCTCGCCCAGTTCCGCGAATGCGCGTCCGGGCTTACCGGCCGGCCTATTTTCGTCGACGTATCCGAAATGGATTCCGGGGAAAAGCTGGCTACGCGCAGCCTGAAGGAACTGGAGCGTTTCAAACAAGTTAAATTTATCTGAAAGGCGGCAACGAAATGGCAAAAGGCGGGTTTAAGGGCGGCTACGGCGGCGGATTTTCCGGCGGGGGCAAAAATCAGGCAAACCTCATGAAACAAGCCCAGAAAATGCAGGAAGACCTTCAGAAAATGCAGGAGCAGCTTGAAGCCTCCAGCTTTTCGGCATCGTCCGGCGGTGGAGCCGTTAAGGCCACAGTCAGCGGAAAACACGAGCTCACCGCCCTGGAAATCGATCCCTCCGCCGTAGATCCGGAGGATGTGGATATGCTGCAGGACATGATCATCGCCGCGGTGAACGAGGCAATGCGCAAGGTGGAGGACGCCTCCGCAAGCCGCATGTCGAAACTCTCCGGCATTAATGGCCTTCCCTTCTGACTCACCTGCAAGAGCCGGGCGGCAACTGCCGCCCGGCTCTTATTGCGCCGTCTTCACAAAAGCAAATTCCTCCTGGGCCGGCGTGACCGCCATTGCCGGATCGGCAAAAACCGCCCCCCGCTGTACGGCGGCCCCGCCGTACTTTCCCCGTATCCGATCTATGGCGGAGTCCAGGTTTTTTTGCTTAATCCTGTTTACATAATCATTAAATATGTCAATCTGATCCGGCATATTAACGCTTACCAGCTCTTCTGCGCGTATGCCAATTCCCCGCAGCGCCCCGGGCCATGCGTGAGCCTCCGCCAGCAGCGCCAACGCAGACTCCAGCAACGCGCGGCTGCAATCTGTCGGACATTCCAGGCGCATACGGTGGCTGCACCAGGTCAGCTGCGCCGAACGCATATCCAGCGTTACCGTCCTGGCCATGAGTCCTGCCTGCCGAAGTCTCGCTCCCACGCTTTCGGCCAGACTTACCAGCGCCGGCATTGCGTCGGAAAGGGATATCATATCCCGCGGCGTGGTGGTGCTGTTTCCAATCGATTTTACCGGCGGCCGCTCCCCCGCCCGGCGCACCGGCGAGGTATCCCATCCGTTGGCAAAGGCCTGGAGCATATCCCCCGCCTTGCCCAGGCGCAAACGGAGCACATCCGCCTGCGTCCGGGCCAGGTCGCCGATGGTGTGAATCCCCAGCTCGCCAAGACGGCGCGCGGTGCTCCGCCCCACGAATAAAAGCGCGCCGGCGGGAAGGGGCCAAACCTTGTCCTTATAGTCATGCCGCCCGATCACCGTTACGGCGTCCGGCTTTTTATAGTCCGACCCCAGCTTGGCGAAGACTTTGTTCCACGACACACCGACGCTCACCGTCAGCCCCAGCTCATGCTTCACGCGGGCGCCGATTTCCTTCGCCGCGGCTTTGCCGCCGGCGGCAGGGACACAGCCCGTCAGGTCCAGCCAGCTTTCGTCAATACCGAAAGGCTCCCGCCGATCCGTATACTCAGAATATATCTTCTGCACCTCACCTGTAAAATAAAGATACCGGTCAAAATGCGGCGGCACCACCACAAGCTCCGGACAAAGCTGCCGAGCCTGCCACAACGTCATGCCTGTCCTTACGCCGATTCGCTTGGCTTCTTCCGTTTTGGACAGTACAATGCCGTGGCGAAGCGCCTCGTCTCCGCCCACAGCTACCGGTTTGCCCCGCAGCTGCGGCGCAAACAGCAATTCTATACCCGCGTAGCACGCGTTGATATCGGAATGCAGTATGATTCTATCCATACAAGCTATTATAATAGCTTATATGGATTTGTAAAGCCACAACTTTATCCTAACAAGATATTTTCTAGTGACGCAACGTCTTCGACCACCATAACAGCGCCGGCGGATTCCAGCTCCCCCGGTTCAGAGTACCCATAGGCAACGCCGATACAGGGGATGCCGCAGATTTTTGCTCCCAGCACATCGTTGTCCCGATCTCCCACCATAACAGCGCCCTCGGCGCCGAACCTCTTGAGAAGCGCCGATATGACCTCCCATTTTTGCGACCGCGTCCCATCCAATTCACTGCCCAGGACAGCGTCAAAACACGCTTCCATGCCGTGGGCTTCCAGGATCTCATTGGTGAATACCGTCGGTTTTCCCGTGGCAACGGCAACTATCTGTCCCGCCCCGCGGAGTTTTTCGATAAGCGCTGCGATTCCCGGATAGGGGCGGCATTCGCGCAAACCGGCGCCGCTGTACCGCTCCCGGTATTTTTCTACCATGGCGACGGCGGTTTTTTCATCCACGCCGAACTGTCTTTCGAACGTCTCGCGAAGCGGCGGCCCAACAAAAGCGCGCAGGGCGGACAGGTCGTCGGCCTTGAAGCCGAAAGCCCGCGCCGCATATTGGACACTTTTGGTAACCCCCTCGCCGGTGTCGAACACCGTGCCGTCAAAATCGAACAGAATCGTCCTGTACATATTCTCACCTCTCATCATCGGATTATTATAATGCCCCGCTCTTTCCATTGTCAATCCGGCCATTTGCGGCATAATCTGTATTGATTACAGACTGTGAGGTTTTGCAATGGAAAACGGACTTATCACGCGCTGGTTCCTCGGCGCCAATTCCGGCGCCGGTTTTTACTCCCTTTACGACAATTTCGCCTCGGGAGACGGCGATTTCCTCTGGGTCATCAAGGGCGGGCCCGGCTGCGGAAAATCCGCCTTCATGAAAAAGATCGGCATTGCGGCGGAGGAAAAGGGCCTCAATGTGGAATACATACGCTGCTCCGGCGATCCCGCCTCTCTCGACGGCATCTATCTGCCTTCACTTAAAACCGGCTGGGTTGACGGCACGGCCCCCCACACGCTCGATCCGGTCCATTTCGGCGCAACCGGCGCTTATCTCGACCTTGGCGTTTTCTGCGACGTGGAAAGCGCCCATAAAATACGCGGCGATGTCGCTGCGATTTCCGCCAGATACAAGGGGCTGTACGCCCGCGCTTATGACTGCCTCCGGGCAGCCGCCGCCGTGGCTCCCGAAAAGCATCCCGATCTCCTGAAAGGTACGGAAAAAGCCGCGGCCGTGAAGCGCGCGTCAGCCGCCGCCGCCCGTGAATTGCCTAAAATGAAAAAAAATGCCGAGCCCGGCAGTACGACGATGCGATTGATCAGCGGCATCACCTGCGACGGCACGGTTTTTCTCAAGGATACGCTCACCACATTATGTAAACGGATTTATGTCCTGGACAACAGATATGGATTGGCTGAGCCATATCTGCGCGAATGGCTCAGGCTCACCCGGGAACGGGGACTCGATACGATACTCTGTCCCTCGCCCCTGAATCCCTCAGTTCTTGAGGCACTGATCATCCCCTCCCTTTCCCTCGGCTTCCTCGCCACCTCCGGCGACACAGACCCGGGCTTTAAACCCTATCGCCACGTCCGGCTGGACGCCCTTACGGACCCCGAACGCGTGCGCAGGCTCCGCCCAAGACTGCGCGCGGATATGAAAATCAAATCCGCCCTTCTGGACGCCGCCATAGAATCCCTTCGGGAGGCAAAAGACCTGCACGACGCTCTTGAGGCCCATTATAATCCGCTAATAGACTTTGACGGCGTGCGGGCTGCCGCAGATAAGGAAATCGCGCGGTTAATGGCCGGCGCAGGCCAGCCGTGAAAAATAAAGCTCTGCTAAAATGCAAAGTCAGGGCCGGCCCGAAAACGGGCCGGCCCTGGAAATTCAGCAGCGGCAGCAAAACCTAAGTATAAATTGGGCCGCGCAGAGGCTGAGGCAAAGCTTGTTCGATCCCCATACCCCCACAGGAAACCCCGAACTGTAACTGCTGTACACATCTCCGCCGTACTGAAGCTGGTTCAAGAAGTTTACATAATCCGTGTTCCCGGGTTCCATCCCAACGGCTTCGCGCGCATACTCCAGCGCGTTGATCTTATTTCCCATACCCGAGCTTGCGATGGCGGCAAGATAATACCATCTGGCCGTGCGCTCGCTTGCCGGAACGCCGGATAAGGCGGTCATTGCCGATTGGAACTGACTGGCGCGCAGATAATTCTCCGCAGCCCGCAGCTCGTTGCGCTCACTCTGGCCCCATGCGCCGCCATAGGCGCTTTGCCCATATGCGCTCCAGGCTCCCGCCCATGCGCTGCCCGGGCTATATGAATATCCCGCCGGGCCGTATTGCTCTTTGTTCGCCTCTCCGCTTTTTATGGCGTCATAGGCGGCGTTTATCTCATTCATCCTCTTCGCCGCAGCCTGATTGCCGGGGTTGCGGTCCGGGTGGTATTTCTTGGCAAGCTTACGGTATGCAGCCTTAATATCTTCATCGGAGGCGTCCCGCGAAACGCCGAGAATTTTATACGGATCGCTGTTCATCGGCTCCGCCCCCCTTCGCCTGCCTTTTCCCCGTCTCGGTATTATAACGCATCCATACACCGGAATACAAGACATTCCGCATAATGTCCACATCCCTGACCAGTGGAAGCTGCTCAAAACGGGCGGCGCACTCGCCTATAAGCATGGTAAGAATGGAGCGGAAGTCCTCTTCCGTCCTGCCTGCGGCGGCCAGCCGGGCCAGGGGATTGTAAACCCCTTTCGCCCTGTCCTTTTCAAGATCCACGGCCGCATCCATAACATATATGAACTCGCCGAGAGATTCACCGAACTTTCGCAGTTTTCCCCCCCAAAAGGGGTCCTCACGAAAATAAAAGACCTCGCCCATAATCCGGCCGAAACATCTGGTTCCCAGGTCCGGATCGGGCGATTTTAATTTTTCTATCTCCGACAGCTCCATAAGGCGTTCCTCAATAAAAGCGCATTTTGCCTGATACTTCCGGCTGACATCTGAATACGCCTTGCCGAATATGCCCGCCTCGGCCCGCTTTAAGAGATTTTTATCGTCCTTCCAGTCGTCCATGAAGTTTAAATATGCCAGGGCCAGGTTCATGTCCGCCGCATAATCCGTAACGGAATTCTGCCAATACGCATGTGTATTGACCGGATGCATCACACAGCGTTCCGTGCCGCTTTGCTCCTCCGGCTCATACATGGAAGACAGCAGCAGGATCAGAAAGGTCATGTCATAGGTCAGCGTCATCCGCGAAAGGGACCCCCTGCGGCTTTTAAGCGCCCTGCAAAGGCCGCAGTAACAGGCCTTATAGCGCTTAAGCTGATCTTCTGTCATTATTTCTTTGTTTGCAATAACATAACCGAACATCTATCAGGTCTTCTTTACAAAGGATGCGCCGCATTTACGGCAGACTACCTTGATCTTGCCCTTTCCTCGCGGTACGCGGAGCATGGCGCGGCATGAGGGACACCGGAAAAATTTATAATCCCTGCGCTGGGAAAACCGCTCTTTTGCGCCGTGGAAATAAGAAAGAAACTCACTTTTAAATTGAAGATATCTCATATTTTCCTCGCGACGTTTATTGTAATCCCGTGAAAAAATCCGAAAATAGCAGTATGCCAGACCGGCAACAATAAATATCCAAAGCATAGACGAAACGCTTCCGCCAACAATCGCCGCGACAAGAATCATGATCCCAACAACGACTGAAACAAAGCGGCTCAGATTATCGCTTCCATTGCGTCCTATCATGAAGTTGGCCAGTCTGGTCCTCATTTATTATCACCTTTCACAGCATTTATAACAGTTATCATAGCATATGCCCGGTGTTAAGTTATCAAGAATTTGTTAAATCTCCTTGCCCCGGCCCGAAAAAACGTAAAAGCACTTGCGCAGGCAAGTGCTTTCGAATGGAGGCGCCATCCGGATTTGAACCGGAGAATCGGGGATTTGCAGTCCCCTGCCTTACCGCTTGGCTATGGCGCCAT
>DIRC01000037.1:8491-8612 GCA_002427465.1 Clostridiales bacterium UBA5446
TCAAAAGAAGTGTGGCTGGCCGACAATGAGCGGCACTCGGAGCGGTGCTCCGCCCATTCCAACCCTATCCCACCGCCTCTTGAAAGGCCGAAGCTTTTGGAGCGGGCAACGAGATTCGAAC
>DIRC01000016.1:0-6825 GCA_002427465.1 Clostridiales bacterium UBA5446
CTCTTTTTTGCATCCGTTATAATAATGCTGTCCATATCAACGGCGGCAGATGCGTGCCAGATCAATTCAAAAGGTCCCTCAGGATTTGACCGTGATCCGCTTCTGCTTTGGAGTTCAATATCCACATCTGTTGTTTCAAGAACCGTGTTGACCGTCATCGGCGCACAGTAGTAATCGAAATCCAGTGGACCGTTTCCGGTGAGTGTCATACCAAGCGGACTAATCGTCAATACCACATCCGTCATTTGCACATCGCCCACGGTGATATCGGCAGTGACCTCCCGCGTCTTCGGAAGGTTGTCGAAATCCACGTCCAGATTCCAATCTCCGGTAACCACGTTCCACTTGGTGCCTTCAAAGCAGAGCGTATAGCCGTCAAGTTCGTTTATGTCGACGTCAAAATAGTATTCCGAGAAGTCATATACGCTTTGCTGACCCTCTTCAGGGCGTTGCAGGTTTTCGTTCGTGGAGAAACCGGTAGAAAAGGTTTTTGGCTCAATCCGGTTTCCGTCGGCATCCAGCAGATACGGGCGAATATTATATAGGCTAATGAATCTGCTTGAATTGGCTGTCTGACCGATCTGAATCGTAAGATAACCGTGATCTACTCCGATTGCGGAAACCCAGGCCGACTTTGTTCCAGAGATATCAGCCATGTGTCCCGGAGTCAAACTTTCGCTGGGCGCCTGGATGCTGCTCGAATACGGCTCGCCTATGTGCTCACCCTCTGCAGCCGCCTCAGCGAGATCAATGCCCATGCGTATCTCCCCAAGATCGTTTCCTCCATAACGCATGCTCCCAATCTGCAAGGTGAGTGATTGACCATTAAAGGTATCATCTGTACCCAGACGGATTTGATATGCTGCGATGCCGGACTCACTGTCAAAATAGATCATCTCATAGGACATGCTCTGCACCATGAAATTCGCTGTAAAGCCGAGCTGCGTATCCTCCGTCACCCTGCCGAGGTGCTCGGTGTCCTCAAGCGTCACATAAAGTACGGCCATATCGTTGTAGTTCTGCGCCGCAACGTCATATAGATTTTCCGTTCTTTATTCCCCTTGCCGATGACGGTCAGCATATCGCTTTCAACCTGCTCAACGTTGAGTATTGCCAACTCAGATAGGTGCAAAGCACAGTTCAGAAAGATTGTTATGATACAGTTATCACATGCTGAGCTGGAGCTGGCTTCGATCAGAAACCGCACAGATGGCTATAGGGTGTTATCGCCATATAAAGAAGAAAGTGAAAAGGTATTTGGTACATATAAATCAGTATTTAAGGATGGGCTCTATTTCATCCGCGATGAACATACAACTGGTGAATTAATTGAATCATATATCGATTATTTGAAAGATTAAAGAATAGTTTTTATGTGACATGCGTTACGGGTCACATATTACGTAGATGGCAGATTAAAAACAACAGCTTTATAATACTCATCATTGCTGTAAATTTACTTCCAATTACGTTACTAACTGAACTGGGCATTATGTTTGTTATTTCTAACTGGAAGCCAGATAAAGTATAATATGTTGCGCAAATTGCGAAAGGGCTTTTTTGAGCAGCCGCCCCGCGCCGTTTAAAGAGCCTTACGGCTGGCCTGACACGGGTATCTCACCATTGGCCGGCGAAAATTGGATGCCGGATACCACTGCTGATGTGCTCTATATTCAGTTGCTAAAGGTCAAGACAGCAGCCCAACCGCAACCAAAAGCCCGGAAACAGCAAGCCGCCGGGTTTTATGCCGTGTCATAGGCTCGCTACTGTAATTAAAGTTTGTTATGCTTATAAGCGGAGCGGCATCGGAATTAGGCCTTCTTAGGATAAAACTCATGTGAGTTATCCAGTACTTGACCCTCCGCCATGGGGTAAACCACAACTTTTTTCGGAGTGCCGTCGTCGATAATTGCCAATACTTCTTCCCATTTACGTTTATACACCGCCCCGGAGCCTTCATCAATATACCAAGGGTCACGCATACCCTTCACTGTATATTCCGCAAACACAATGGCATTTTTCATCTTTGCCGTCTTTGTGTAGCAACCCGCCCACATCAGGCCGCCCGGTGCGGAGTGGCCCCATTTATCATAGAGATAATGCACGCACGGACCGAAGGGCGAATTGGCCGCCAGAATAAAGTCGCCGCCGCTTCGGAGCGAGGCGATTACCTCGGGCGTATACGCGCAGCAGGCTTCGGCCGGCTTCAGATAGCTGTTTGCCAGGACCACATCGCAATCCGGGACAAATTTTGCACTGTAATGATCCGCGGCGTATTCACAGCAAACCCTCGACTCAGCCTCAAAGTCGCCTGCGAAGAGCTTGCAGATTTCACCGTGCCCGTTGATGATTACGTCAATCTTGAAGTCGAGCCCCATCATCCGCGCGGCCTGCTCGGCGTCGTTGCGCATGAGTGTCATCGGATTCCCCATATTGAAGTCGCTGGGGGTGGTGTAGCTGTGATTGCGTGTAATGGTCCTTATGGAGGACACGCCCGGGAGGATGCATTTTGCACCTCCGCCAAAACCAAAATAGCTGTGCGCCATGGTAGTTCCGATGGCAACCTTATAGTCGGCGGACATCACATCCGAATTTATCTCGATCGGCACATTGTGGCTGGTGTTGCCGAGGTAAACATGATTAAAGAAGACGTTGTGATTATGTACCTCGAATTCCTCCACAAGTTCATCTCCGAGCTTCCGTACAAAATCCGCTCTGTTCATGGCTCCGTGGGTGCCGAGAGCAACAACAAACCAAATGTTCTCTTTTGGTACGCCGGCCTCCAGCAGCTCGTCAATGACAGCTCTTGCGATGTGCTCGCAGGGGGTTGGGCGGGTAATGTCGTCGATTATGATGACGGCGCTCTTTGAGCCCCGCGCGCCGTCTTTAATGCGCTCGGCTCCGATTGGCGAGGCGACACCTTCGCGTATTTCGTCCGCAGTCAGCTCGGGTGTGTTGAATCCTTTGATCTCGGAAATATGCACATCCCAATTGTCCGGGAAGCTTATCTCGATCGGCTCGTCACCGTAGAGGCTGTTCGACGGTAGATTGTATTTCATCTTTGTACCTCCGTTTTTAATTGGTAAAGCTTATGCGCGTTATTGAAAATTCTCCGAATCCAAGCCGCTCGGCCTTGGTGAGTTTTCCACAGCACACGGCGGCAATCTCCTCGAATGCCTCCATGCCTCCGGATACTTTATTTTATAAAAGCCCCTTTCCATCGTTAACGAACTTAGCACCTTGGCTATTCCTTAATGAATTAAGTATACAAAATGCATATTTCCTTGTCAATGGGAAAGGTGATAAGAATTACTTCAATTGTTTGTAGATTATTTTCTGAAATAAAAATATGATTTATTGTGAATATGCCTCATTGTGAAAAACATGGTGATCTGCTTTTGTGTGCAAATGCGCTACGTACACAAAAAATACGTTGACAAAGCATATGGTCAGCGATTAATATTATTTTATGTATACAAAATGCAAAATACATTAGGAGGGGCTATACGATATGGCAAAACTTAAGGCTTACGCTAACACAACGCTTTGCAAGGGTTGTCGGCTTTGCGTAGGGGCCTGCCCGGTTAAAGCAATTACTCCTGTCATGGAGATCAATGCAAAGGGCTACCCTATCATCGAGGTAGACGAAGAGAAGTGCATAGGCTGTGGCAGCTGCTACCGCATATGTCCGGACTACATATTTGAAGTGAGGTGACAAAATTGGCGGAACAGGCATTTATAAAAGGAAATGAAGCAATAGCGGAGGCGGCAATCAGGGCAGGCTGCCGCTTCTATGCCGGATACCCCATAACTCCGCAGAGCGAAATTCTTGAGTACATGGGAGCGCATATGGCAGAAGCGGGAGGAACCTTTATTCAGGGTGAGTCGGAAGTTGCCAGCATTTCAATGGTCTGGGGCGCGGCAGCCGCGGGAAACCGGGCAATGACAAGCTCTTCCGGGCCGGGGTTTGACCTGAAGCAGGAAGGCCTTTCGTACCTCTCGTCCTGCGATGTTCCCGCGGTTGTGGTCAGCATGATGCGCTACGGCATAGGCGGCGGCGACATCACAGCCGGCCAGGACTCATATCTTCAGGCCGTGAAGGGCGGCGGTAACGGCGACTACCGTCTGCTGGTTCTTTGCCCCAACTCCGTACAGGAGTGCGCCGACCTTACATACGGCGCGTTTGACCTCGCCGAAAAGTACAGAAACGTTGTTCTCATACTCGGCGACGGCGCCGTCGGGCAGATGATGCAGAACGTAAACCTGCCGCCCCGCGTTGAGCACGACATAAACAGCTATGACTGGGTGATAAAAGGTAAGCCCGCCTGCGCCAAAAAGAACAAGGCCACGAACCTCAACTGGTACGTGGGCGACAAGGCATGGTCGGAGCATGTTTACAGCAAACTTCACACCATGCAGGAAAATGAGCAGCGCTGGGAGAACTTCATGGTAGATGACGCTGAGCTCGTTTTTGTAGCCATAGGCGTTTCATCCCGCGTCGCGAAGCAGACTGTCAAAATGGCAAGGGCGCAGGGCATAAAGCTCGGCATGGTGCGCCCGATCACGGCATGGCCTTTCCCCAGAAAGGCATTTGAGGAAGTGAACCCCGACGTCAAGGGCTACATGGTCGTTGAGATGAGCATCATCGGGCAGATGACCGAGGACGTCTACGGAGCAACAAAGTATACAAAACCCGTTTATAAGCACTGCACACATATTGACATCCCCATCGCGGAGAATCTGCTTGAGGCCGCGAAAGACGCTCTTGCTGGAAAACTGAAACCGGAGGTGGCACTGTAATGGAAGCGCTGAGAAAACCCGAACTGATTGTCCAGCCGTGCGGCTTCTGCGGCGGCTGCGGACACGGTATCATACAGCGGCTCATTGCCGAATCTCTTGAGGAACTCAACATTGCCGACAAGGCAATAAACTGCGTTGACATAGCATGCTGTTTCTGGACGATTGACGGACTGAACCTCGACGGCATCGCCGGGCCTCACGGCAGAATGCCCGCGGTCGCAACAGGCATAAAGGCGACTCGTCCCGATGACATCGTATATATACACGCCGGCGATGGCGCCAGCTATACCATTGGCATTGCGGAGCTGACACATATATGCCTGCGTGACGTACCGGTCACTATGATCGTTGTAAATAACGGCGTCTTTGGCATGACCGGCGGCCAGCTGTCTCCGGGCACCACTCTTGTCGGCCAGAAAACCACCAGCACACCCCGTGGGCGCGACAAAATTGCAAACGGCCAGCCGGGGGATTTTCTCGCTTCGCTGAGTCACCATGATTTTGAATTTGCAGCCAGGGGCGCCCTGTACAGCGTGCCGGAAATTGCTAAAACCAAGAAATATATCAAGAAGGGCTTTGAGAATCAGATTGCGAAAAAGGGCTTTTCCCTTATTGAAATACTCTCGGCGTGCCCCACGAATTGGAACATGCCTCCGGTTGACGCCAACAAGAGGGTAGAAGAAGAAATGACCAAGGTGTTTCCGCTGGGGATATTTAAAGACAGGGGGGGTAAGTCGAATGGCTGAGATTATTTGCGGCGGTTTCGGCGGCCAAGGAATCCTGACCACCGGGATGATTATCGCCAATATCGGTGTTGATGAAGGCAAGGACGTGTCCTGGATGCCGTCTTACGGTTCGGAAATGCGCGGCGGCACCGCCAACTGCAATGTCATTATTTCCGATGACGAAGTTGGCAGCCCGGCAATCACATACCCCGACTACCTCGTTGTAATGAACGCGCCCGCACTTGAAAAATTCCAGCACAAGGTGAGAAAAACGGGAGGAATTCTGATTGACAGCAGCATGGTAGGGGAGGGCCGTGAGTTTCCGGAGGGAATAGCCGTTTACTCGATTCCCGCCACCGATCTTGCAAATGACATGAAAAACCCCAAAGGAGCCAATGTCATAATGCTCGGCGCATTTGTTGCGATGAGCGGGCTGTTTTCCGCAGACATAGCCAGAGCCGGCCTCAATAAGTTTTTTGACAACAAAGGGAAGAACAGCCCGAAGAACAACGAATGTTTTGATATAGGCATAAGATCCGTTAAAAGAATCCGGTAGACGCAGAATGTAAAATGGAGAGTTGGAAAAGGAGAAAGTAATTATGAAGAAAACGTTCACCTTAAGGAGACTGTTGGTACTATTCTCATTTGGGCTCTGTTATGGCTTTATGTATGTCCTCCCCTATATGAAATCCAGCTTTTATGATCAGATGATTGCCGCAATGAAATGCACAAACGAACAGCTGGGCTCGCTCATGACCATTTACACAGCAGTACTGACCTTATCATACCTGCCCGGAGGCTGGGTAGCAGACAAATTCAAGCCGAAGGCGGTTGTTCTTGCTTCCATATGGGGCAATGCCGCTCTGTGCTTCATCCTGATGTTTACTTACACCAATTTCTTTATGGTTCAGCTTATCTGGGGGCTTATCGCCCTTGCGGGCGGCTTTGCCTTCTGGCCGGGGATGATGAAGGGCATCCGCATGCAGGGTGACGACGACGAGCAGGGAAGAATATACGGCGTATTTGACGCCATGAACGGCTTTGCATCCCTGCTGCTGAGCTTTATAATGCTCGGGGTCATGGCCCTGTTCGGCAGCGGCGACCTGGTCATAGGCTTTAAGGGCGCCGTCGGCTCCATGGGAATCATGTGCGTTATTGCAGGCCTGTTCGTGCTGTTCCTGTTCAAAGAGGATGCAACCTATGGCGATCCCTCCGTCGAGGAATCCGCAAAGAAATTTAACTTCCACGAGTATCTTTCAACCTTTAAATTGCCCGGCACGTGGTACATGACCGCATTTGT
>DIRC01000016.1:7077-23697 GCA_002427465.1 Clostridiales bacterium UBA5446
CTTGGGCTCTCCGCGGTTCTGGCCGCATCGATAGGTACGATACGCACATACGGCTGTCGCATGATCGGGGGGCCGCTGGGCGGATTCATGGCTGACAGTTGGCTAAAATGCGTCAGTAAGGAGCAGGGCGTCGGCAACCTTCTGTGCATCGCAGCGCTTGCCCTGTTCCTGATTGTTCCGGTGGGAGTCAGCCCGGCAATCACGGTGTCCATGCTTATTTTTGTCGGAATTACGATGTTTACCACAAAGGGCACATACTTCTCCATGCAGGTTGAGCTTGGCGTACCGCCCCATATTTCCGGTACGGCAATCGCCATAGCGACCCTTGTCGGCTACCTGCCCGACCTCTTTGTTCACACCATGTTCGGACGCTGGATAGACGCCTCCGGGGCCGCGGGGTATACAAAGATATTCTGGTATGCCATCGGCACTGCGGCATTTGGCGTAGTCGTATCCATATTCGCAACCCGCAGGGCCAAGAAGCTTAATATTCTGGGGCATTTCCCTGCAAAGGTATAATTTCCGCCTCACCACTATATAGGGAGATATATTGCCAACTTACCATCATAACTCCAAATCTGGCAATTCTGTTTGGCTTGGAGTTTATGCAAAAAAGGAAGTCAGCGATTCAAAAGGTTTGGGGCGTGATACTTTTGAATGAGAATGTGTATGTCGAAAAGGTGGAATTTGCCGACGGGCTCAAGGCAATACTTCCAAATCCGCCGATTGCATTCAGCGAGTATGGCCGAAAGCCATACGTTCCCACAGGCAAAATCGGGGAAAACACAGACGAAATATTTGCGTCTGTTGGATACACTCAGGAGCAGATAGACGCCATGCGCCAAAACGGAGCCATAATCTGACGGCAGGCCGCGTCCATGCCGTCAGATACGCAAAATAAATGATAAATGGAGGAATAGCTGTGAAAATTACCTTTATTGAAACACCGGTAACCAAAGAGCGTGATATGAGCGTGGAATTCGCAACCTGTCCCGCCGACGCTGAGATCAAGGTTGCTGTTTTCGATGAACACAGCGATAATAACGAGCAGTTTTACAGCGCCATTGCCGATGCCGACGCCGTTTGTATGTACGGCTATGTATATCTCGATAAGCAGAAGATAGATGCAATGCCGAACTGCAAGGTAATATCATTTCAGTCCACGGGATATAACGAAGTGGATTTTGACTATGCCACAGAGAAAGGCATAACCATCGTCTCAATTCTGGATTACTGCACTCAGGAGACTGCGGAAAACGCCTTTACAATGATGTTGGCGCTCCAACGCGACACCATCACTTACAATAAGGCCGTACAGCAGGATCACATATGGCAGGTGAACCAAACGCGCCGTCTCAAGAGAGTAGAGGGCCAGACGATGGGTATAGTTGGCCTCGGCCGTATCGGCCAGTCAGTCGCCCGCAAGGCCAAGGGTTTTGACATGGAGGTCATAGCCTACGACCCCTTCCTGCCACCTGAGATTGCCGAAGGAATCGGCGTAAAGCTCGTTAGCTTTGACACCATATTGGCCGAATCGGATGTGGTTTCGATCCACATGAACCTCACCGAGGAAAACGTGCATATGTTCAACAAGGCGGCCTTCCAGAAGATGAAAAAGAAACCACTCCTTATAAACGAGGGGCGCGGGCCGATGGTAAATGAAGTGGATTTGGCCTGGGCGCTTGATAACGGCCTTGTCAGGGGCGCCGGTCTCGACATGCTGGAATCCGAAGTTCCGGACGCCCAGTATCTTAAAAACTGCCCCCTTGTCGGCCGTAGTAACGTTATACTAAATCCCCACAGCGGATATTTCTCCGATACATCGGAGTACCTTGTTTCCAAACTGGCGGTAGAGAACGCCGTGCTTTGCCTGCAGGGGCGCCAAAAGGAAGCAAAGGTTGTCCGCAACGGCATCGGCCTTTAAGTTCTGATTCCAGGCGCATAAAAACAAAAGAGTTTTTCACACCATTTTGCTCTCGCATTTCTCCCCCCCTTTGTGCCAAAGTGCACCAAGGGCCTCTACCCGGATACACGCCCAAGTGTCCGGGCAGAGGTTTTTATTAATACAGCCTAATGATATTCATCGGTTTAGCGTCAGAATATTTCAGTTGTCGGTTGCACGGGTTCGAGAAATGTTATATAATGAATAATTAATATACAATTTATACATGATAAGGAGCCTTGGAATGCAACCAAGACAAATAAAAAATCAATTACTGAGAGACCAGATTTATGAATATATAATAGATATGATTAAAAACGGCGAAGTTGAGCCGGGGCAAAAATTGGCGGAGCAATCAATCTGCAATGCATTGGGAGTAAGCAGAACACCTGTGAGGGAAGCGCTTACCAGATTGGCCGCCGAGGGGATAATAGACAAAATTCCGCGGCATGGTTTTTCAGTAAGGTCCGCAAGCCGAAAAGAGAAAACCGACTCATACGCCGTTCAATACGCATTGGAATACCTTGCGGCGGAGCTATATATTGACAGGTGTACCGAGGAGATGCTGCAGGAACAGGAGTCCTATATAAACCAAATGGAAGCGGCGCTGAAAGAAAGGGACTTTACGCAGTATATCCAGGCTAATAACCATGCGCACCTGCATATTGTCGAAAACTCCGGAAATGACGTGCTTATTGAGTCGGTCAGGGATATATATATGTCCCCTATTCCTACGTACTACGAGGATAGGAGTGACAGAATTATCCCCATACTCAATCAATGCATAGAAGAACACAGGGGAATGCTTCGCTGCTTCAGAGAAAAGGATAAAGAGGGGCTGAAACCCCTTTACTATAATCACATTGTAATAGACAAAACTTTTGATGATTGAGCGAAGCATTGCTCATAGTGGCCCAAGCGGCAGGGCTGGCAGCCGTATTATTAATCATATTTGTCAAGCTGTCCGGTTCTTTGCTGCTGAACGGGTTGCTGTCTGAATAGACGGTGTAAAAACAACAAAGCTGCATAGCTCAGCGAATCTGAGCTATGCAGCGGCAAGCGGGACAAGATAATAGGCATACCTTGTTTTAGGCGGAAATCCCGTTAGGGATTTCCGCCTAAAACAGCTTGTCCGGGAGAACCCCAAGCCCACATAACAGCTTTTATGCCGGAGCCGGTGCGCGCCCGTCGGGCGCTTCTCCCGGAAGGTTCCGGTATTTCGCACACATCGATAAACGAATCGCGGCCGGGATTCAGCCGCCAAGATAGGCTTTCCGGATGGCGTCGCTCCGGGCCAGATCGGCCCCGGTTCCGGAAAGGGCGATTTTCCCGGATTCCAGCACATAGGCCCTGTCGGCCACGGCCAGGGCCATTTCTGCGTTCTGCTCCACCAGCAGTATGGTTGTGCCGGCGGAACGCAGCCGCCTGATGATATCGAAGATCTGTTCCACAAGGATCGGAGACAAGCCCATGGACGGCTCATCCAGCATCATGAGCTTGGGCCGGCTGATAAGGGCCCTGCCCATGGCCAGCATCTGCTGCTCTCCGCCGGAAAGCGTGCCGGCGGTTTGGCTTTTACGCTCGGCCAGCCGGGGAAAGAGCGCAAATATGCGGTCAAGGTCTTCTTTTGAAGGTTTCCCCATGATATAGGCGCCCATCTCAAGATTTTCCATGACGGTCATCTGCAGGAAGATACGGCGGCCTTCCGGGACGTGTGCGAGGCCCTTAGCCAGAAGCTTGTAGGATTCGGTTTTGGAGATTTCCTCGTCAAGAAACCGGATGCTGCCGGTGCGGGAGGAAAGCATACCCGAAATGGTTTTTAAGGTTGTGGATTTACCGGCGCCGTTGGCTCCTATAAGGGCTACCGTCTCGCCGTGGCCGACAGTTAAGGAGACGTCCTTAAGGGCGTGTATTTTGCCGTAATACACGTTGATGCTCTCAATCTTCAGCATGTTTCGGAGGCCCCCTTTCTGCCGAGATAAGCCTCAATGACCGTGGGGTTGGACCGGATCTCATCCGGTGTGCCCTTGGTGATGATCTTGCCGTAGTTCAGGACGCAGATGCCCTCGCAGATGCCCATAACCAGATTCATATCGTGCTCGATCAGAAGTACGGCGATGTGGAAGTTGTCGCGTATCCGCCGGATGTTTTCCATAAGCTCCGCTGTTTCGGAGGGGTTCATGCCGGCGGCCGGCTCATCCAGCAGAAGGATGCTGGGGCTGGTGGCCAGGGCCCGAACAATCTCAAGACGGCGCTGCGCGCCGTAAGGCAGGCTGCCGGCCGTGGTTTCCGCCAGATCGGCCAGAGAAAAAAAGTCCAGCAGTTCCAGGGCGACGGAGTCGGCGACACGCTCTGCCTTTCCGTAGCCGAAGCCGTGGGTAACGGCCGCAAAGAAGCTTTCCTTCAGCGTGTTGTGCAGACCGACCTTGACATTGTCCAGTACGGACAAGTTTGAATAGAGGCGAATGTTCTGGAAGGTGCGGGCTATGCCCATTTTGCTGACCTGATGGGTGGATTTTCCCGCCGTGCTGTATCCGTTGACCAGGATGTTGCCGCGGGTGGGCTGGTAGACATTGGTGAGAAGATTGAAAACCGTGGTTTTCCCGGCGCCGTTAGGCCCGATCAGCCCGGCAATCTCCGTCCGGCCGATGGTGAGGGAAAAGTCGTCCACAGCCGTGAGTCCGCCGAAATCGATGCCGAGATGGCGGGCCTCAAGCACGGGCATGTTGCCCAGGTCCCGCTCCGGGATGAACGCGCCGCTGGGATACGGCACGAGCCTTCCGCTTTTATTCATGTCCATGGGAGACCTCCGTTTCCACGGCGGCCTTCCGGCCGTATCTGAGCATTTTATACATCGCTCCTATGCTCCAACGGCCCTTCATATCGGCAAAGCGCGGGGAGGAGTTAAGGAGCATGATGAGGATGAGCAGCACGGAATACACAAGCATACGGTAATCGCTGATGTCGCGGAGCAGTTCAGGCAGAGCCTTCAGAGCGATTGCCGCGATCACAGCGCCGTTAATGGAGCCCATTCCGCCGAGAACCACAATGACGAGCACCTCAATGGACATGTTGTAGTCGAAGGTGGCGGCCTTGACGTTGGCGAAGCTATGCCCATAGATTGCCCCGGCGGCGCCGGCAAAAAAGGCTGAGAGGACGAAAACCACAAGCTTATAATACGTCACATCCACGCCGTTGGATTCCGCGGCGATGCGATTGTCGCGGATCGCCATAATTGCCCGGCCGTGCTTGGATTTTTTTAGATTCATCATTACCAGGACGGTGATGAAAACCAGGGCGATGGCATATGGCAGGAGTGTTTTTGTTCCAGAGTAGATGGTGCTGGTGTTCAGGCCGAGGGCGCCGCCTGTAATGTTCAGGTTTGTGATGACGTTTTTGATGATCTCGCCGCAGCCGAGAGTTACAATTGCCAGGTAGTCCCCCTTGAGCCGGAGCGCCGGAAGGCCCACTACAAGGCCGGCCAGGGCGGCGGCGGATCCGCCGAGAAGCATTGCGCCCGGCAGACGTACTATAAGCGGCAGCGTGCCTACCGTGTAGATGGAAAAAAGGCAGCCTGCGAAAAGTCCCACGGACATAAAGCCGGCGTGGCCCAAGGAAAGCTCGCCCAGCATGCCCACCACCAGGTTAAGGGATACGGCCATGGCGATGTAGCAGGAAATAGAAATCAGCATACTGGATAGATGGCGGCTGGCCCAGCCGCCGTAGACAAGAATTGAAACCACCAGGTAGAGGGCGGTTATAAAATAGAGAGTGACGGCGTTTTTTGAACACAGCCGGTTTTTTAGATTTGCTTTCATATTTGTCACACCTTCTCATTGAGCTTTCTGCCGAGAAGGCCCGTCGGCCTGACGACCAGTATAAGGACGAGCACGCCGAAGACGATGGCGTCCGACCAGAGCGTGGAGATGTACGTTTTGGAAAACTGTTCGATAATGCCTAGCATGATCCCCCCGAGCATTGCCCCCGGGATAGAGCCGATCCCACCGAAAACCGCGGCGGTAAACGCCTTGATTCCCGGCATGGCGCCGGTGGTGGGACGCACGTAAACGTAAGCCGCGCCGAAGAATATGCTGGCTACGGCGGCCAGGGCGGAGCCAACGGCGAAGGTAAGGGTGATGGTTCGGTTCACGCTGATCCCCATCAGCTCGGCCGCCCCCTTATCCTCGGAAACTGCCCGCATGGCCTTGCCAATCCGGGTTTTGCTTATAAAGAGGGTCAATGACGCCATGATGACGGCGGTCACGGCCAGTGTGGCCAGGGTTATGCCGTCGATTTCAACCCCGCCGACACTGAGGGAGGGGAAGGACACGATGGAGGGAAAAGCCTTCTGTTCCGAACCGAAGACGAGAAGGGCGGCGTTCTGAAGGAAATAGCTCACGCCGATGGCGGTGATCAGCACGTTGAGAGGCGGGGCCTGGCGGAGCGGGCGGTAAGCGAGAAACTCCACCGTTACGCCCAGACAGGCGCAGACGGCCACGCTGATCAGAACGGCGGCGAGGGGTGGAAGATGCGCCTGGGAAACGGCGACAATAATCGAGTAGGCGCCGACCATGATAATGTCGCCGTGGGCGAAATTGAGCATCTTTGCGACGCCGTAGACCATGGTATAGCCCAGGGCCATCAGAGCGTATATACTGCCAAGGCTGAGCCCGCTGATCAGGGTGCGGACAAGATAGATCATAAGATCAACTCCTTTTCAAAGATTCCCCTCGGGAGGGCAATGCCCTCCGAGGGGGTTCGGAAAGCGGAGTGGTTAGCCTTCGTAAAGTACGGTCGTGCCGTCCCTTATGATCATCGCCTGTGCCGCCTTGCTGGTCTCGCCGTCGGCGCCCCAGGTCATTGTTCCCGTGACACCCTCAACGGTGATCTGGGTCATGGCGGCGACCATTTTTTCGTTAAAGGTATCGTCTTTGTTTTCGGAGGTTATTCCGGCCTGCTGAAGGGCCGCGGCGATGGTGTAAATCGCGTCGTATCCATCGGCGGCGAACTGATCGGGCACGGTGCCGTAAGCAGCCTCGTAAGCCGTGACAAAGGACTGAACATTTTCGTCCGTGGAATTGGCGGCAAAGGGTGTCAGCATCATGACTCCCTCAACCAGGGCGGGATCGGAAACCTTGGTCAGAAGGCCGTCCAGTCCGTCGCAGCCGAAATAGACCACGTTTTCAAGCTTTCCGGAGGCTTGGGTGAGGAGGGTTGAGGCTTCGGCCGCATAGATGGGCAGGAACACCAGTTCCGCGCCGGAGTCCTTAATGGCGTTGATCTGGGTGGAGAAATCGGTGTTTGTGGAGCTGGTAAAGGTCTGCACCTCCACGACCTCCAGTCCCAGAGTTTCACATTCCGCAGCGAAGGTGTCGTAAAGGCCCACGCAGTAATCGTTATCGCTGGCATAGAACACGGCGATCTTTGTGGCAAGATTATTGTCGGCTATGTAGTTTGCGGAGGCCGCGCCCTGGGCGGGGTCATTGAAGCAGACACGAAATGCGCAGTCATTGCCCTCAATGCAGGCCTTGGACGAGGCGGTAGCGGTCAGAACCAGAATGCTGTCGGCCTTTGCGGCGGCAACGATGGATTGGGTTTCGCCGGAGAAGGTTCCGCCCAAAGAGACGTCCATGCCGTTGTCCATCAGCTTGCCGTAGGCGGCGACGGCGCTGTCCGGGTTACCCTGGGAATCCTGAAAATCAAGGGTGAAGTTGAAACCGTTGACGCCACCGGCGGCGTTTATCTCGTCCACGGCGATTTGTGCGCCGTTGCGGTTGGAGGTGCCGTAGTTGGCATAGTCGCCGGTGAGGGGGCCGATCCCCCCCAGCAGCAGGGAGGCGGAACCATCGCCGTCGGTGGCGGCAGGTTCTTTGCCGCCGGACCCGCACCCGGCGAGACAGCCGATCAGCATGGCGGCAGCGGCCAGTGCACAGAGTGTTTTCTTTGTTCTTTTCATTTTTTCCTCTCCTCTTAATAAATTTATTTTCAGCCGCGGCGTGCGGCGGAAAAACAAAAAATGATCCTGCCGGAGGCAGGATCACGTAAACATTGAATTCCCTAAGCGGATAAGGTTTGGGATATTCGAAAGCCAACGCGTCTTTCCTCAGGCGTCATGGAGAGGGCGGCCGGAATAATCAGGGGCAAAATAATGAGTACCAGGCCTACAGGAATCAGGGCGGATACGCTGATAAGCAGGCCGATAAGGCCTGCCAGAACCATAATTGCTACACGAATTACAAGCTTCGGAATGATGAAAAAAACGGACGCTGCCCAAAGAGCGACGTCCGTTTCAATATTATTATGACCATGGAAAGAAGGCATGTTACAAGACATGCCGTTGCGGGACGGATTCATCATATTGTGAAAAGAACAGGTCATCCCGACGTCTCTCCTTGAATAATGAGTTATTTAAGTTTAGACTCAATATGGCTGAAAAGTCAATACAAAATTTGTACAATATTTGCGGCGGTATAGGAGGATTAGATTGCAGTGTGCATATAAATTAGCCAGATACCTGCCCGGGCATACTGATAAGGGCGTCCGGACTGGCGAAGGTCAAGACCGGGAAGACGGCGGTCGGCTTTCGCATCCATCGGTATTCTTAAAAGCCTCGAATCTTTCCGCAATCTCGGCGTGGGCGGCAAAAAACGCGTTCAGCCTGTCAAGGGCCGCCACTGTGGAGGGGCTCAGGGTATGCTCGATCAGCTCCGTTTCTTCCAGCGGATTCGAACTGCCGACCAGATTCAGAAAAGCTTCCACCGTTTCATGCCGGATTAAAAGATATTCCCCGATTTCCCGGCCGCTTTCGGTTAACTGGATAATGTCATACCGGTCGTATTTCAGGTAACCCAGGGCTGCCAGCTTTGAGATCATTTTGGATGCGGAGGAAGGTTTGACATTGAGGAGCCCCGATAGCTGCCCGACCCTCGTATAGTCGTTTTCAGTGCAAAGCCTGTACGCCATCTCCAAATAATCCTCCAGCGCCGGGGTCAGCCGGCCTTTGCGCTGATTGGCCAGCTGATATCCCCGGACAGTCCTGAAATCCGAATTTGTGTTGTTGGTCATACGATCAAGCCCTTTAAAAAATAATTATCCGCAGTCCAGTCTATTCGTAACACCACCGGTTTAAGCACCATATATTAGCGTAGGGAAAGTTTTTTTCCCTACGCTTATGATTTTTGGAGGATTTTTTCATGAACAGCAGGCGAATTTCGCTGAATCAGCTGCCGATGGGCAGAAAAGCAAACGTTGCGATGCTGACGGCCGAGGGCGCCTCCAGAAGGCGCATGCTTGATCTGGGCGTTGTCGACGGAACAGAAATTGAGCCGCTCTATAGAAGCCCTTCCGGTAACCCGGTGGCTTATTTAATAAGAGGCGCTGTCATTGCGCTGCGTTCCGACGTGTCGGAAAAAATTATTGTATCTGTAGTATAAGTCCAATCGGGCGACAGGGCGCGGGACGCCGCCTTACATAAACGATGCTGAGGGGGCGTCCTGCTGTTTTCGCCGCGATATTTTTATTCTTGGGAGGATTCACATGGGCTTGACAAACGCGTCGATGGGGGCGGCCGTATTAAACCGTGGCGGCCTGCATATCGAGAAAGAAACCCGGCAGGATAAGATCGTGGCTCTGGCCGGCAATCCGAATGTGGGGAAAAGCACTGTTTTTAACAGCCTGACCGGGCTTAACCAACATACCGGCAACTGGCCGGGGAAGACCGTGACCAACGCGCAGGGGAGATACCGGCACAAAGGCGTGGATTACATACTGGTGGATATTCCGGGCACCTATTCGCTGATGGCAAACTCGGCGGAGGAGGCGGTTGCCCGGGATTTCATCTGCTTTGGCGGGGCCGACGCCGTGGTGGTCGTGGCTGACGCCACATGTCTTGAGCGGAATCTGAACCTGGTGCTTCAGTGCCTGGAGGTTACAAGCAAGGTGGTGCTGTGCGTCAACCTGATGGACGAGGCGGGAAGAAAGGGAATCCTTATTGATTTGGACCGGCTGGCTTTCCGGCTGGGCATTCCGGTTATCGGAACCAGCGCCAGATCCGGCGAGGGGCTTGCCCGGCTGATGGATGCGGTGGCCGGGCTGACGGAAGGCGCGGCGGCGCCTGTGCCCCCGGAGGTGAATTACGGCAGTGAAATCGAAGGCGCCGTTTCCCTCGTGGAGCCGGCGGTGCAGGGTCTGCTGCCGCCGGGGGTGAACAGCCGCTGGGCGGCGCTTAAGCTTCTGGACGGGGATGAGAGTCTGCTTCAGTCCCTTAAGGACTATCTGAACTGTGACCTGATGCAGAATGCGGAAATCGCGCAGAGACTGTCCGAGGCCGGGGGCCTGCTGGCGGAGGCGGGGCTGACGGGCAACCCCCTAAGGGATCGGATGGTCACGGCAATTGTGAAGACCTGCGAGGATATTGCCCGGGAAACCGTGGTGTTTGAAAAGGCGGAATATGCCGAACGGGACCGGAAAATTGATAAGATACTTACCTCAAAGCTGACCGGGATTCCGATCATGCTCATGCTGCTGTTCGGTGTATTTTGGCTCACCATTACCGGCGCGAACGTCCCCTCGGCTATTCTTGCCAAGGGGCTGTTCTCCCTGGAAAAACCAATTTCTAATTTTTTTGCGTGGCTGTCGGCGCCGGAGTGGGTTCGCGGGTTATTTGTAGACGGCGTATTCAGAACGCTGGCCTGGGTCGTCTCCGTCATGCTCCCGCCCATGGCGATCTTTTTTCCGCTGTTTACCCTGTTGGAGGATTCGGGATATCTGCCCCGGGTGGCCTTCAACCTGGATAACTTTTTTAGGAAGGCCTGCGCCCACGGCAAGCAGGCTCTCACCATGGCCATGGGTTTCGGCTGCAACGCCTGCGGCGTCATCGGCTGCCGGATTATTGATTCCCCCCGTGAGCGCCTGATCGCCATCATCACAAATAACTTTGTGCCCTGCAACGGCCGGTTTCCTACCCTGATCGCCATCATCACCATGTTTTTCGCCGGGGCGGGCGGGGCGTTTCAATCACTTTTGTCCACCCTGATCCTGACCGCCGTGATCGTCCTCGGCGTCGCCATGACGCTTCTGATCTCCCGGCTGCTTTCCAAAACGGTTTTAAAGGGGATGCCGTCGGCATTCAATTTGGAGCTTCCGCCATTTCGCCGCCCCCAGGTGGGCAGGGTGATCGTGCGCTCCATTCTGGACCGTACGCTCTTTGTATTGGGCCGGGCGGTTGCAGTCGCCGCCCCCGCGGGTCTTGTTATCTGGGGGCTTGCCAACATCCATGCCGGCGGAATGAGCCTGCTTGCCTATTGCGCAGGGTTTCTCGATCCCTTCGCCAGGCTTCTCGGTCTGGATGGCTATATTCTGATGGCCTTTATCCTGGGCTTTCCGGCCAATGAAATCGTGGTGCCGATTATCATCATGAGCTATATGGCAACGGGAACCCTTACCGATCTTGGGAGCCTGTCCGAGCTCCGCGTCCTTTTCACGGCCAATGGATGGACCTGGCTGACGGCAGTCTGCACCATGCTTTTTTCCCTTATGCACTGGCCCTGCGGAACCACCTGCCTCACCATAAAGAAAGAAACCCAAAGCATGAAGTGGACGCTGGTCGCCTTCGCCGTGCCGACGGCGGCGGGCATGGCCGCGTGCGCGCTTGTGGCAGGCGCCGCGCGCTTTCTGGGGCTGGCATGAACGGACTGCGCGAAAGAGCCAAATTTTTGTATTCATCTTGAAATGCGGTTTTTTGATGGTATAATAACAACGATATTTTAAAAGGCGTTTAAAGATATACAATGGAGAGGTGTCCGAGCGGTTTAAGGAGCCGGTCTTGAAAACCGGTGACCCGGCAACGGGCCGCGGGTTCGAATCCCGCCCTCTCCGCCACGCTGAGCGGGGAGATAAGCGATATCTCCCCGCTTTATGCAAAGCTGGATAGGCTATCATTTTGGAAACCGCCGAAGGTTTGATCCGGCTCCCGCAACCGGTGTAAAATCTGAAAAGAAACAAAAGGGGATTAATATGGGAAAGTTCAGAGTCGTGACGGACGGTTCGGCGGATTTGCCGGAGGAAATCCTGGCGGAGCGGAAGATAACGGTTGTCCCGTTTTATGTGATGCTGGGTGAGGGGAGCTATCTGAAGCAGGATAAGGAAATCAGCACCGAAGCCTTTTATGCGTGGATGCTGGCCAACTCCGGAAAATATCCCAAGAGTGCCGCGCCTTCCGCCCAGGATTACTATGATGTGTTCTCAAAAGCCGTCGAGGCCGGCGAGAAGGTAATCTGCATCTGCATCACCAGCAAATTCTCCTGTTCTTTCCAATCGGCGTCGATAGCCCGGGAAATGGTGCTGGATCAATGGCCCTGCGCTTCCATAGCCGTGATGGATTCCACGGTCAATACCGTCCTGCAGGGGCAGTTTGTTCTGGAAGCCTGCGAGCTGCGGGATGCCCAGGCCGACTTCGAAGAGGCTGTCGCAAGGCTGGAGGAAATAAAAGCTACCGGCAGGATATTCTTTACCATCGGCGGCATCGAATATCTCAGCGTCGGCGGCAGGATCGGAAAGCTGGCGGGAAAGGTCAGCTCGATGCTGAATATCAAACCGATCATCGCCCTGCGGGAGGGGGAGATCCATGCCGCGGGCGTGAGCATGGGAAGGAAGAAATCCCTGGATAAGGTGCTGAGCACGGCCAAAGGGTACCTCAGTGAGAATTTTTCACGGGGAGAGGATTTCAGCATAACCGTGGGCTATGGTTCCGACCATGAGGAAGCGGCAGGTTTTCGCGCTAAGGTCGCGGAGATGCTGGAGGGCCTTCGGCTAAGCACCGAGATCCCCATACGCCGGATAGGCGCGGTTATCGGCGTGCATACGGGGCCGTATCCGATTGGCGTTGGCATTCTCAGGCGCGCCTGCAAAGCGATATAAACACAAAAAAGAAGAGGCCGCGGGGCGGCTTCTTTTTTTCCCCAATAAAGGGTACAAAAACCCTGGAACGGCCCCTGTGGCTTTTGTAATAATATCTAAAGGAGGAGTCAGGGGTTGAAATCAGGGGAAAACTACGTTATAATAACTGCAACAGGTTTTTAAGCGCGGTACGGAGATGCCGGCAAAATCCATGATCAGATGCGATATGCCTTGGTCGTATCCATGTTTTATGTGTCTTGCCGGAGTGCGGCAGGGCATTTTTTTTGCAAAAAAGGAGGCGGGCAAATTGAAGCTCAAAGCACGGCTCATGGACGAAGAGGCGATGCGGCGTGCGCTGATGCGCATTTCCCATGAAATAGCCGAGAAGAATAAAGGCGTGGAGAATATCTGTATAGTCGGCATACGCCGAAGGGGAGAGCGCCTGGGGGAATTGATCCGAAACAATATTGAAAAGATCGAGGGCGTCGGCGTTTCCTGCGGGAGCATCGATATCAGGTTCTATCGGGACGATCTGTCGCCGGTGGCGGAAACCCCGGTGATTGCCCAGGCGCGGCTTCCCTTTGAGGTGACGGGCAAAACCGTGGTCATCGTGGACGATGTGCTGTACACGGGCAGAACGGCCCGCGCGGCTATCGAAGCGGTGTTTTCCTGCGGGCGGCCAAAGGCCATACAGCTTGCGGTTCTGATTGACCGCGGGCACCGGGAGCTGCCGATAAGAGCGGATTATGTCGGGAAAAATATACCGACCTCCCATACCGAGCTGGTGGAGGTGCGCATTCCGCCCTTTGATGATGGAACAGGCGTATATCTCATGGACAAAAACCAATAAAGTCAATAGACAAGAGAGGAAAAAACAATGGGGAAAGATAAAAATGCCGCCGAAGATGCTGTGTATGACGCCAGGGCGCTTGGCGGAGGTAAAATGCTCGCTCTCGGTTTCCAGCATATGTTTGCCATGTTCGGCGCCACCGTCCTTGTTCCCGCGCTGACGGGGCTTTCAGTTTCGGTAACGCTGCTGTTTGCCGGTATTGGCACGCTGCTGTTCCACATGCTCACAAAGTGGAAGGTTCCCGCCTTTCTGGGTTCTTCCTTTGCGTTTCTCGGCGGATATGCCGCCATCGCGCCAATACTGGAGGACGGTTCGGCCAGCCCGCTGCTGCCATATGCCTGCTTCGGCGTTGCCTGCGCGGGTCTAGTCTATCTTGTGCTTGCCGGACTGTTCAAGGCTTTCGGCGTGCGGAAGGTTATGCGCTTCTTCCCGCCCATCGTCACCGGTCCGATCATCATCAGCATAGGGCTTAATCTTTCCAGCACGGCTATCGCAAGCTGCAATGCCAGCTGGGGCGTGGCGCTGGTGGCCATTGTTGTGGTCATTGTGTGCAATATCTGGGGTAAGGGTATGATCCGGATCATACCGATCCTGATGGGCGTTATTGCATCTTATGCCGTAGGGGCCATGTTCAATCAGACGGATTTTTCCGCAGTCAGTCAGGCCGCCTGGATAGGGCCTCCGGTTGACTGGGGCAAGAGCGTGTTCGGCCTGTTCACCGGCGGGGAAGTGGACAAAACCCTCCTGCTTACGGCGGCTATCACCATCGTACCCATATCCCTTGCCACCATAGTCGAGCATATCGGCGATATCTGCGCCATCAGTTCCACCTGCGGCCAAAACTTTGTTGAGGACCCGGGGCTGCACCGCACACTGACGGGAGACGGCCTGGCCACTTCTCTGGCCGCCCTGTTCGGCGCTCCGGCAAATACCACATATGGCGAGAACACCGGCGTTTTGGCGCTTTCCAGAGTGTACGATCCCAGGGTAGTGCGCATCGCCGCGGTGTTGGCGATAATCTTCTCGTTCTGCCCCAAGTTTTCTGCGGTCATATCGGCGATGCCGGCCGCCACTATGGGCGGCGTGTCATTGATTCTCTATGGCATGATTTCTGCGGTGGGCGTGCGCAACGTGGTAGAGAACCAGGTGGACTTCACCAAGAGCCGCAACGTGATCATTGCCGCGCTCATCCTGGTGCTGGCTATTGGCATCAACTACTCGCCCAGCGGAGCGATAACCTTTGGCGCCGTGAGCCTTTCCGGTCTCGCCGTGGCCTCTATAGTGGGAATCGCGGCGAACGCCATTCTCCCCGGCAAGGACTACGAGTTCGGACGGCCCGAGCAGGGTGCTTCCAGCGTCAACTTTAAGGTTTAAGCGAAGATTCATTATAAAAAGCCGGCGGGAGTTTCCGCCGGCTTTGCGTTTTCATATATGCATCCGCTTCTTCAGCTCTTTTTTGATGTTGCTCCCGTGGAACAGGAATAGCGCAGAGAGAAAAATAATGCTGGAGGCAACGCAGATAAGAGAGGGATACCGCACCTGCGCTACATTAAAAAGAATGAAGAGGGCGGGCGCAATGCCGAAGAAACCGCTGATCAGGGCGTAAAAGATATAGTCGTTGATTTTCAGCCGTGTGATTTTGCCGGCGACATACATGACCAGAATGGCCGCTGCGAAGGCCGTCGGAATGACGTAATCCACCGACCAGCCGTGCCAGCCGGTCTGACTGTCCCATAAAACGGAGGAGATGGAAACGATGGAGACCTGCCATATGATGGTTTTTGGAATGTTGTGTCTTTTCCGGATAATGACGATCAGGCTTGCCCAGGTGCAGAGAAGCCCGAAAAGGACGAAAAGGGGCCAGTTGACAGGCGTTGGGATCAGTATTCTGACTGTGAAGCTGATCACCACGGCCGAAACCGATACCAGGATCATGATGCGCATGGCCAGATGTCTTTCGTATTCCGGCGGAATCTCCGGGAAGGGATCTTCCCGGCCGTCGCCGCCCTCTCCGCAGGAAAGCGGGTTGTCGCACAGTACGCAGGTTTCCTTTGTGCCGCGGACATGTACACGGCAGTTGTTGCAATATTTCATTCCAGTCACTCCGAATTCACAGGTTGGAGGAGATCTCGATATCGATTCCCATATCGGACAAAAGCCGGAAAAACCGTCTCTGGACGTTTGTCTCCCGAAAGGGGGAGGTAAACGATACCACAAGCCTGTCCCGGTATGTGCCCAGGGTCAGCTTGATATACCGCCCGCCTACGCAGGCGCTGAACTGGCGGATAGAATCCTCAAATTCCCGTGGCATCTCCACGCGGCCGATATTGGAGATGACCGCGGATATCCGCCTGTCCGCGTGCCGGGCGCCGATCTTCAGAAACAGGTTCTTTAGTGGCAGGGGCATGATTCTGACCAGCGGGTTCTGGGACAGGCGCATGAACCGGTCCAGTTTTCCGGCAAGCCGGCTTTCCGTCAGCTCGTCTTTAAAGCCCTCGCTCAGGATGCCGATGACCGCCGCAAGATCCGGGACGCCACCGCGGGAATCATATGGCACATTCATTGTGCTGAAAAAATTTCTTACCGTGGCCGAATCAAAATATTGACGCAGGTTGATCGGTACGGAAAGGACGATGGGGCGACCCCTTCTGCGGACGGGCATCTCCCGGCCGATAGAATAAACCAGCAGGGCCGAGATAAAAACCGTCAGAGTGGTGTTATAGCTGTGGGCCTGTTCCAAAACCGCTTTTACGGACATGGCTCCATCTATCAGGGCGATCCTGTTTTCGGGCAGCCGCGTGCCTCCGCAGCGGTACGCCCTGACTCCGGATCGGGGACGGGTGACATCGCGTTTTTCGTGCAGGCGGTCGCCGGTATAGTGCCTTTCAAAGCTGTCGTCCATCCGTTCGCTTACCGAGACCTTTTTGAACGG
>DIRC01000016.1:23939-29115 GCA_002427465.1 Clostridiales bacterium UBA5446
AGCGCGCGCAGGAACAGAAAAGCGCCGGTGCCGTCGGACAGGACGTGAAATACCTCCAGGTTTATTCTGTGCCGGTAGTAAGACACCCGGAACAACAGGTTCCTTTTGTGACCAAGATATATGGGAGCGCAGACAGCCTGGAATTCCTCCGTTACCACGGGCTTAATGCCGCTGTATTCCAGGTAATACCAGAACATGCCGCGTCTGAGCACGGTTCTGTAGAGGGGAAAGGTTTCCAGGGTAATATCCAACGCCTTTTGCAGGATGGCCGGGTCAACCGGCTCATTCAGCTCACAGACGGAACGAAATACCTTCGTATCAGCAGGGCTGAAGGTGGAGGGGAAAAGCTTGGAGGCGTTATCAAGCCTTATCCATTTTTCTTCTTCAAGATAACTCAAAAAACCCGCCTCATTTCACTCGGTTTCCAAAAATTCGTTGATGTGCGCGTAGCATTCTCTCACAGGCTCCGATTTTCCCGGCAGGGCCAAAAAACCATGCAGGGCGTTTTCTATTCGGAATACGCTGACGTGGTTACCAAATTCGCGCAGCTTGTCGCCGTAAGCCTCGGCCTCGTCCCGGAGGGGATCATACCGGGCCGTGATGATCAGGGTCTTGGGCTGACGGGAGAGATCCCGCGCCAGCAGCGGGGCGACATACGGACTGCACCTGTCGGCGGCGTGCGGCACGTACATTTCCATATAGCGCTGTATCCGTTCCGAGGTAAGGAGATAATCAACCCCGTTTTCCCTGACCGACGGGAACGGAGAATCCGGCCCATGATCGTAATAGACGGAAGGATAGATCAAAACCTGTTTATGCGGCAGAAATTCACCGCGATCCCGGGCCAACAGGGACACGGCCGCGGCCAAATTGCCCCCGGCGCTGTCTCCGATCAGACAAATGTCCTCATGCCGGCAGCAAAGAAGGGAGCAGTCCAGAAAGATTTCCCGGGCGGCGCAGTAGCAGTCCTCCAGGCCGGCGGGGAAGGGATTCTCCGGGGCCAGGCGGTAATTTACGGAGACTACGATATGCCGCGTGGTATCAGCCATATGGGCGCAGATTCGTGTGTAGGAGTCTATATCTCCCGCAATCCATCCGCCGCCATGAAAAAACACAATGGCTTTTTGCAGACCGTTTTCTCTTGGTTTGAAAACCCGGACGGGGATTTGCATGTCCCCGTTCATGATCTTGCGGTCCAGCATTTTATAGGCCGGACGGAACACCGGGTTTAAAACGTCGTGGACTCTCCGGTATGTTTTGTAATGGCTGTTCAGCCGCGTGGAAGCACGGGACAGGGCCTTCAGAAGGCTCTTGGTCAAACGTCTCATATTCGCCTCATTTCCGCTTGTATCTCTATATTACATGTATTATACGCCGAACGCAATTTGATTTGCAAATATTCGGTTATTCCGGAAATCCCCCGAACTGCCTGATTTGGTTGACATTGGCAAAGGGGATGTTATAATTTTTATATCATGAATTCATGTGATTGGGAGGAAAATAATGAAAAGAACGGCAAAGTTTATAGTCATGCTTGCGGTCGTCGTCGCTGTGACGATTTTTGCAGGCACCGCGGCCATGGCGTCGGATTACGGCGCCCAGGCGGATTCGCTCAGCGAAATGGGGCTGTTCCTGGGAACCGGGAACGGTTATGAGTTGGACAGAGCTTCAACACGGGCGGAGGCGGCCGTCATGCTGGTCCGCATACTTGGCAAGGAAGCCGAAGTGAAGGAAGGAGCATATACCGATCCGTTTACCGACGTCCCGGACTGGGCGGAAAATTATGTGGGCTATATGTATGAAAACGGCCTGACAAAGGGCGTCTCCGATACGGCCTTTGATCCGGGCACCCCCTGCACCTCCCAGATGTTTACGGCGTTTGTCCTCAGGGCGCTGGGTTATTCCGAGGAAGGCGGCGACTTCACCTATGCCCAGGCAAAGGAATTTGCGGCAGGGATCGGGCTTGCCGCCGGGTCTGACACGTCGGGCGGTTTCCTGCGCGGCGATATGGTCGCGGCTTCTTATTCCGCGCTTTTCCTCCCCGTGAATAACGGCGGCGGAACCATCCTGCTTGAAAAGCTGGTGGCGGATAAGGCCGTGGATGCGTCCGCAGCCGAAAAATATCTGGGCTATTATGAGACGTATCTGAGCTATCTGGAAGCCAATTCGGCGTATCAGGACACCAAGAATATGCGGATACAGGTCGAGTCGTCCGTTGATGTAACCATGGACGGCGTGAAGACCAGTATGCTGCAGACCTCCGATTCCGCCATTGTGTTCAGCGGCAATGATTTTATCATGAAGCAGGAGACCGTTACGGATTACGCGGGAGTTAAGATGGAGGCCACCACCTATTATGCGGATGGCTGGCTGTATATTGACTCGCCCGAGGGAAAATATAAATACCAGTATCCTATCGACGTTTTCACGGCTGTGGAACAGGCGGGGCTGAGCCAGGTTACAGACCCCTTCTATATGATCAACGCCATAGAAAAAACCACGGTTTCCGGCGGCGTCAGCTACAAAATCGAATATTCGGCAGCGGCCGTCAATCATATCCTCGGTTTGCTGATGGATCAGTTTGCGGACATGTATGACGATGCGATGGTGCAGTATAACGCGCTTGAGATAGTCGTTAACTTCGACGCTTTTGGGAACCTCAAAGACATCGTGGTATCCGGCGACGTCAGTATGACTGAGAACATTGAGGGGCAGGAGGTTTCAATGGACATGACGATGGTGTCAACGTCCAAAATTCTGGCTACCGGCAGCGCCGTTAACGTCGTGCTCCCCGCTGATCTTGATGCGTATGCCGAACTGCCGCTGATCTGAAGCTGAGGCGGGAGTACCGTATCCAGTCCGGCAGGAGCCCAGATTTTTACACAAAAGACCTCGTAAATATTCTATTTAACGGGAACCTGATCAGGTTCCCGTTTTTTTTATGGGCGGGACGGCGCCGCCCTCCGGCGGAGAATGACAATTTCCGCCGATAAATGGCAAATCGGGCGAGACCGAATATAATGAAATGATCATTCCTCCGGGTGTACTAACGCGCTACATAAGAGGAGGGGGATTCATGAGCACAACTGCCACGGCGCTGATCAGCGCGGCCTGCGCCATCCTTGGCGCGATTATTGGATATGTGGGCTTCCTGCGGACGTCAAAACAGGACAGTAAAGATCTCGGCAAGGAAAAAGGCACAATTCTGACGGAAATCGGATATATCAAGGCCGGTATAGACGATATTAAGCGCAAGCAGGAAAAACAGGATGAGCGGCATCTGGAGATCATATCCCGCCTGGCCGCCGTGGAATCCCTTGCAAAACAGGCGCACAGCCGGCTCGACCGATTGGAGGGGAGAGACGGCGAATGACCACGACTCAATCCTTAGCATTGCACATCAGTTTCCCAATGGCGCAATCCCGCGGCAGGCGGCGCAGGTTCCGCGTTAAGGCCGGGAAAATGACGACGGAGGCCGGCGCGCGCCTGACCCGGAAAAAGTAGAGGCCGCAGCCATGAAAAATGGGAACCTGTGAAAACAGGCTCCCATTATTGCATTTAAATCAGCACGCCCGGGGGGCTATCCGCTTTTGTCCGATTAACCCAGCATCTTCTGCAGATCCTGCTCCGGTGTGCTGATGGGGGAGATGCCGAAGTTCTTCACGAGGATGTCCAGCACGCCAGGGGATACGAAGGCCGGCAGCGTTGGGCCGAGATAGATGTTTTGGATGCCCAGGGCCAGCAGGGACAGCAGCACGCACACCGCCTTCTGCTCATACCAGGAGAGCACGATGTGGAGCGGCAGGTCGTTAACCCCGCAGCCAAAGGCTTCCGCCAGGGCCGACGCCACCCGGATGGCGCTGTAAGCGTCGTTGCACTGGCCCATGTCCATCAGGCGGGGCAGTCCGGCCACGGTGCCCAGCTCCATATCGTTGAAGCGGTATTTGCCGCAGGCCAGGGTCAGCACGACGCTGTCCGCCGGCGTCTGCCGGACAAGCTCCGTGTAGTAGTTGCGGCCGGGTTTCGCCCCGTCGCAGCCGCCTACCAGGAAGAAGTTGCGGATTTCCCCGCCCTTCACAGCCTCGACGACCTTATCCGCCACGGAGAGCACCGTACCGTGGCCGAAGCCCACGGTCACCTTCGTTCCGCCGTTGATGCCGGTCATGGGGTGATCCTCCGGATACCCGCCCAGTGCCAGGGCCTTTTCAATGACCGGCGTAAAGTCCTTGTCTTCTCCGATATGGGTCATGCCGGGATAGGCCACCACGCCCGTCGTGAACACACGGTCCCGGTAGCTGTCCTTTACCGGCATCAGGCAGTTGGTGGTGAACAGCAGCGCGGCCGGGATGTCGGCGAATTCCTTCTGCTGATTCTGCCACGCCGTGCCGAAATTGCCCTTGAGCTGCGGATATGCCTTCAGCTTCGGATAGGCGTGAGCCGGAAGCATTTCTCCGTGGGTATATATGTTGACGCCCTTGTCCTTGGTCTGCTCAAGCAGTTGGTGCAGATCATGCAGGTCGTGTCCCGTGACCACGATAAAGGGACCCTTTTCGATCGCCAGCGGCACCTCGGTCGGAACCGGCGTGCCGTAGGTTTCCGTGTTGGCGCGGTCCAGCAGCGCCATGCAGCTCAGGTTTACCTTTCCGGTTTCAAGCACCAGGGGGAGCAGTTCTTCCGGGCTCAAATCCCGGCCGATGGCGGAAAGAGCGCGCCAGAAGAAGCGGTTGACTTCCGCATCGGTATAGCCCAGGGCCAGGGCGTGATAGGCATAAGCGGCCATCCCGCGCAGGCCCAGCAAAATCAGGGATTTCAGGGAGCGGACGTCCTCATTGCCGTACCATAGCTGATTCATACTGTAATCCGGGGAGGCGGGGCAATCCAGGGCGGCTTTTTCCGCATGTATTTCGTCAATATGGCGGCGAACGTCGTCGTTGTCAAAATCCACGTTGGTGATGGCGGCAAACAGCGCTTCCATCATCACGCGGTCGGCGGAGGCGGAGGCTTCCCCTCCGTCCAGAGTCAGGGCCAGGCCGATCAGCGCGCCGGTCATTTCGTCCTGCAGGATCGCCGTATCCTGCTGCTTGCCGCAGACTCCCCTGGAGCCGGTGCATCCCTTGCCCCCCGCCGTCTGCTCGCACTGGAAGCAAAACATTTTCTCTGTCATAATCTCTTCCTT
>DIRC01000008.1 GCA_002427465.1 Clostridiales bacterium UBA5446
GAAAGTGAAGATTGATAAAAAATATTGCCATCCGCCAGAGAAATTCGGTAAAAATTCTTGACAAAACACGGAACGCAGTTCTATAATGCATAACAAGCAGCTTTCAGAGGAGCGGCCTATCCAGGTTCACCGGGGTAGGCGCATTCTCGATTTGCACAGATCAATGCGTACAGTATCATGAGTATTTGGCCGCTATGGGGCTAATATGTTTTGGGGCGAGGGGTCAGGTATGCGCCACCCGGAACCCCAGGTGCTTAAACTCAGCCGATCGACAGGGGGATAGACATAAAGTTTAAACTATTAGGGCGGAGCACAGCATTTAGAGCGGCCAGCCACCACAAGAGAGAGGAAGCCTGATGCCGTCGCCTGCGGCGGAGTGGGTTATCTCGACGTTGCATTTTCCAAGCAGGCTTACCGGATATAGCATGAAGATTTTGAACAAGAAAGTGGGGAAACCTGTGAAAAACTCGAAAAAGACTGTAGGAATACTCGCGTGCGCTTTTCTGTACTCCTCTATGTACCTGTTGCCTTACATCAAATATATCTTCTATGACGCAGTTGTGGCGGCAAGCGGATTTACCAATACGCAGATCGGCTTTTGCCTGACGGTGTACATTATCGCCTGCATCATCGGCACCTTGCCCAGCGGATACATTTCAGATAAACTCTCGCCCAAAAAGTTACTCGTCATTTCCGGCGTAGGCCACGCAATATTAAGCTTCCTATACCTGATGTTCATACAAAACTATGTGATTACCCTCGTAATCTATTTTGGAATGGGCATTACAAGCGTCCTGCTGTTCTGGTCGCCGGTGTTCAAAGCCGTCAGTCAGTCGGGCAGTCAGGAGGAGCAGGGCAAGCTGTACGGCTGGTTTGAGTCCTTTAACGGCGTCGGAAGCATGGTCTTCAATTTCGGAGCCCTGTGGGTGTTCGCCCGTATAACCGGCGGCGCCGTCGCCGCGCTCAAGGGCGTCGTAATCTTCTATGCGGCCATGTCGGCCGTGGCAACGCTTATGGTTTTATTCCTGTACAGGCCTGAGCTTGCGGCCGCCGCTGATGAGCATAAATCGGAAGAAAAAGAGAAGCCCAGTTCCAAAGAGATCCTGGCCGTTCTCAAGATGCCGCGCGTGTGGCTTTTCAGCCTTTTGGCGTTGGGCGTTTACGGCTTTTATGCCGGGAGCAGCTACCTGACCCCTTATTTTTCCACCGTTCTCGGAATCAGCGTCGTGTTCTCCGGCTCGCTTGCCACGATTAAGAACTATGGCACACGGTTTGTGGGAGCGCCAGTCGCCGGTGCAATCTGCGATAAAATCGGCCGTCTTAAGTTTCTGGTAATCGGCTTCTGCATAACGATCGTTCTCATGATCGCCTTTATGCTCATGCCGCCGAAGGCCGGACTGTTGGTTCCAATTATGATACTCATGTTCGCCCTGGCTCTCGTGAACGTAAGTATGAAAGGGGTTCAGTTCGCAGCGCTTGACGATATAGGCGTCGATCCAAAGGTAAATGGCATGGCGATTGCAATTGCCACCCTGATCGGATATAACATGCCCGACATGCTGCTCCACCCCCTGTTCGGGGCGATCCTGGACGCAAACGAGCCCATAGCGGCATATAAGATGATTTTTGCCGTCCTGCTCGGCCTGCTTGTCCTCGGACTCATCGTGACCATCATTCTCATGGCGATCACAAAGAAGGATAAGAAAAAGGAAAACGGCAAGGCTTCAAATAAGGCTGCATAGAATTCACTTGGTCTCCCCGTATTTAAAGCGGCATGCACGGATATGAGGAGGGAAAATCAAAAAAACCGATACTGATATGCTCTGTCAGTGTCGGTTTTTTTGCTAGGTTCTTTCCCTGATACAAAAGAGACTCAATGATTCTTTTTAATTCCGTATCTAAGCCTCAGTTCCTCTATTGAAGAATCTGTTTGTTTATTGTATAATAAACATGAAACATGTAACCTAACATATCTATTTTTTAAATCGCACGGGTGTCCTCGACAGGGCGCAGGCAGAAGCAAAAAATCCCGCGCCAGTATATGTATCAGTTGCAAGAGTGTGATATGATAGGATCATCCAATGAAATAAATTGTTATTAATAATCTACTCCGGAGCGTAAATGCGGTGGGATTATGGGAGGTCAGATTCAAAGTGTCAAACGAATCCAACATAAAGCTAAAGAGCATAAAGAAGACAATAGACGTTCTCAATTGCTTTGTTGATAAGCAGCCTTTGGGCGTTACGGAAATCAGCGATAAGCTGGGACTCTACAAGAGCAATGTGCACAACATACTCAGTACGCTCATGGCGATGGATTATCTGGACCAGGATAAGGACACCGGGAAGTATTATATAGGCATAGGAATCGTGCGTCTTGCGCACGCGATGGCATCCCGGTATACCTTCCATAAGGTGGCCTCGGTACATCTTCAGCAGATATCGGATCAGGCAGGGGAAACCGTGTACCTCACGGTGGCTATGAAGCGGATGGTCTACTATCTTGATGCGGCGATACCCAGCGCGAGCAACTACCTTTTGTCGGGGACACTGCGCTATAGCACAGAGCCGCTCCATTGCACAGGCAGCGGCAAAGCGATGCTTGCCTTCATGTCTCCTGAAGACAGGGAGGAGTACCTCTCGCAGCCGCTTGTGGCGATGACCCCGAACACCATCACCGACCTCGAGCGTTTTCGCGAAGAGCTCCGCCTGACGCGGGAACGTGGATATGCACTGGACAATATGGAGTCCGAGATCGGCACCAGGTGCGTGGCCGTTCCGATAAAAAATGCAAACGGCCTGCCGGTAGGAGCCATGAGTATTAGCGGCCCGGCCTACAGGTTTGCCGATGAGGAAAAAACTTCCCAGCATGTTGCCCTGCTGAAGCGGCATGTGCGCCAGATAGAATATAGCATCTAACAGCAGACAGCTTCTTCGGGGGAATCCCCTGGGGAGTGATTTGTCGTAAAACTGAATATTTTGTAGAAGATCCACAGTTTCATGTGGGTCTTTTTGATTTGACATAGATAAATCGATGTGGAATCATAAATATACAGAAAAGCGTTCTGAATTATGGAACAAGTTGACCGTTTTACAGGCTATGGATCTCCCCAATCCCGGCTCTGGGAACGGTTTTGTTTGTTCCTGTTAATAGAACTTTGTTCTATTAATTGATCATCAGAAAATGGATTTAGGAGATTAGCGAATTTTGGGCACGGTTCGCGGGGATGTATGTGCGTACGCGAAAGCTGCTGTGGTTCCCTGAAAGCGGCATACAGCCCCGCCTCCCTTGGATGGAGTGCTAATTCCCGATCCATGCCCGGCAATTTTATGCATCCTCTTGTGCAGGGATTGTTCCATTTCGTTATACCGCTTCCCCCGGCACTCAGGACGCCGCCGCCGTTGTCATGATGTCCACGCTGCTGCTTTGAATGGCAATCACAGGCGTTTTGATTGTTATCTGTCTGATACTGTATGCAAAAGGCGTAAGAAAAAGTGCGTTGGCAGACGCTGCCTAAACAGGGGGACAAACATTTTTAAGGACTGGTGAAGTATGGCAAATATCAAATTCAATGCGATGAAGAAGTGCAAGGGCTGTTTGCTTTGTATGCATGTGTGCCCTGTGGGCGCGATCTCTCTATCCGGAGAGCTTGGTGAAAAGGGGTATGAGGTGGTAAAAGTGGACGCCGAGAAGTGTATCGGGTGCGGCTCCTGCTACCGCATGTGTCCAGACTATGTAATTGAAATTGCGGACTAAGGAGGAAGATGCACGATGGCAAAAGAATTGTTGAAAGGCAACGAAGCCCTGGCAGAAGCCAGCCTTCGCGCCGGATGCAGGTTTTTCAGCGGTTACCCAATAACTCCGCAGACGGAAGTCCTCGAGTACATGTCCTGGAGGATGGAAGAGGTCGGCGGATCGTTCATACAGACCGAGTCGGAGCTGGCAGGCATCAACATGCTCTTCGGGGCGGCGTCTGTGGGGGCAAGGGTGCTCACGACGTCGTCCGGCCCGGGCTTCTCGCTTAATCAGGAGGGCATATCCTATCTCTGCGCTTGCGATATCCCCGCGGTCATAGCGGACGTTATGCGCATAGGGTCCGGCCTGGGCGATATTTTCCAGGGCCAGGGTGATTACTGGCAGCTTACCCGCGGCGGCGGGCACGGCGACTACCGTACTATTGTTCTTGCGCCCGCAAGTGTGCAGGAAAATGCGGATTTCGCGTATATGGCCTTTGACCTGGCGGAAAAGTACCGGCACCCCGTCATCATTGGATCGGACGCGGCCATCGGCCAGATGGTTGAGCCGGTTGAACTGCCCCCCATGAAAGAGCACGACATAGATAGCCAAGACTGGGTTATCCGTCCGCGCAAGGATGGAGAAGAGCAGCGGGTGGTTTGGAACACATATTACACGATAGGTGCGGACACATATTCCCACTATCTGCTGGATAAATACAAGGCGATTGAAGAGAATGAGCAGCGCTGGGAATGCGTGCAGACTGAGGATGCCGAGATCGCCCTGGTGGCGTATGGCATCAGCTCACGCGTTTCAAAGGCGGCGGTCAAGAAGGCTCGGGCCATGGGAATAAAGCTCGGTCTGATCCGCCCGATTACTCTCTGGCCCTTCCCCAAAAAGGCGTTTGACGCGCTGGGAAATCAGGTAAAGGGTTTCCTTAGCGTTGAGATGAACATCCTTGGACAGATGGTGGACGACATTGTCCTCACCACCGGGGGTAAGTTCCCGGTCGAGTACTACGGCGAATTCGCCAACGTTCCCTCCGAGAATATCATTATCGAGCGCGTCCAAGAGATGCTCAAAAAATACTAAGGGAGGGATAGACAATGAAATACAGTGTTCCTAAGGGAATAAACAGAGAAGCCCATATCGGCTGGTGCCCGGGCTGCGGTCACGGCATCATCGTCCGCCTCGTGGCGGAAGCCGCGGCGGAATTGGGGATTAACGACCGTATCATCATGGTCGAGGACGTGGCCTGCGGCGAATTTGCGCAGACCGTCACACAATACAACAACATTGGCGGGGCGCATGGCCGTCCGATCATCACAGCGGCAGGCGCGAAGCGTGCCCGTCCGGATGCCATTGTGATCGCCCATCCGGGCGACGGCTCCGCATACAGCATAGGGATTGAGAGTACCATGCACTGCGCATTGCGTAATGAGAATATCCTGGCGCTCGTGGTCAACAACGGCGTATTCGGAATGACCGGCGGCCAGATGTCGCCAGCTTCCCTTCCCGGACAGAAAACCACTTCTTCGCCCAAGGGCAGAGATATCAATAAGAATGGAAGCCCCTTCGACGTGGTTAAGGCCCTTGGCCAATTCGATATCGCCTATCTGGCCCGCGGCACAGTCAGTTCCCCGGCGCAGGTTATCAAGTCGGGAAAGATGATCAAAAAGGCGCTTCAAAAGCAGATGGACGGAGAGGGCTTCTGCCTGGTGGAGATACTCAGCCCCTGTCCTACTAACTGGAATCTGTCCCCGGTTAATGCCCTGAAGTATATGAAGGACGTACAGGAGAAGTATTACCAGCTTGGTGAGTTTATTGACAAGGGGGGTAAAGCATAATGACCGAAATTATTTGCGCTGGCTTCGGCGGACAGGGCGTTTTGGTCGCCGGCATGATTTTGGCCGACGCCGTCATGGAATCGGGCAAGAATGTGACATGGTATCCCTCCTACGGGTCTGAAATGAGAGGAGGCACCGCCAACTGTAATATCAAAGTCAGTGAAGACGAAATCCCCAGTCCCTATTGCGACAAGCTTGATATCCTCTATACTCTTAACGACGCTGCCATTGACAAATTTGAGAAACAGGTCCGTCCCGGCGGAATTCTTCTTGTGAACAGCACCCTGGCTCGGAAAGATCGCGTGTACCGTGACGACATCCGTGTCGTAGCGATCCCGGCCACAGATATTGCAACGGAGCTGGGCAACCCCAGAGGCACCAATGTGACGATGCTCGGCGCGTTGTCCGCCGCATCGCCGGACTTTGATGTTGACTATATGTGTGGCGCCGTCGACCACTTTTTCGCAAAGAAGGGAAAGGTAAATCCAAAAAATGCGCTCTGTTTCAACAAGGGCGCAGAGGCAGTCCTAAATCGAAAATAAAACGCGCTGCCCGCGGCGGGCGGCACATGCCGTCCGCCGCAATCCCCAGAATTAACCGCGTGGGAGACGGAAATTAATTGACTGGGAGAATGAGAGATCATGGGAAGTTTAAGTGTAATTGACATCGTAATAGTCGTTGGATATTTTGCAATCATGGCTTTGCTGGGATTGGTCGCATACAGGCGAAACAAGAGCAGCGAAGACTATTTTGTAGCCGGAAAGACACTTGGGACTTTTTCTCTCGCGGCGATGTGGCTTTCCTCCTGGATAGGCGGCGCGTCTATCGTCGGGACCGCTACTGACGGCTATAATTTGGGTGTGTCGGGCGGATGGTACGTCTCAATTCTCGCCTTGGGAACCTTTATTTTTGGCATAACATTCACAAGAATCACAAAGCGCCTTGGTGAGAAGCTCAAGAGCGTCACCTATCCGCAGCTCATTACCAACAGATATGATGGTAAGACAGGCATTGTAGTCGTCGTCTGCTGCTTCTTGGCCAACATCGGCTTTTTGGCGAGCCAACTGGTGGCTCTGGGCAGTATGCTTAGCACGATGACCGGCTGGGGTACCGCGAACTGCTTTCTGCTCGGTGCGGTTATCACCATCTCGTATTCTGCCATAGGCGGCCTGCTGGCTATCACCTATACCACATGGGTGCAATTTATTCTTATCGTTCTGGGCACTGTGGTTCTCGGTATTCCTCTTGCAGCCAAGGCCATGGGAGGCTTCGGCCAAATTAGCGCATTACCGCCCGAATGGTTCGACATAGGCCGCCGCGGCTGGCCGACAATTATCGCCCTGGGCGTAAGCTCTATCTTCTCTTTTTACACAAGTATGGACAGCTATACCCGGTGCTTTGCCGCAAAGGATGAAAAAACCGCAAGAAACGGCGCGATTTGGGCCTCCGTCGGCGTTCTGTGCATCGCCTTCGGCGCCACTTATATGGGCATGGCCGCCAGAGTGGCTATACCTGATCTGCCTGCCGGAAACAGCGCCTACGCCGCGCTGGTCGTGCAGTTTTTCCCGAAGGGCATCGCCGGGATGGTTCTGGTCGGCGTGCTGGCAGCGATCATGTCGACGGGAGTCGTATGCATCAACTGTTGCTCAGCCAACGTTAGTATGGACATATATAAAGACCGAATCAATCCAAACGCGTCGGACACGACTGTGAAGGTGTTGGGTATCGTGAGTTCGCTTGTAGCGGGCATTGTCGGTACCGCTCTGGCCTGGTGGAAATACGATATCGTCAGTCTGTTGCTCCTGGCTTTCACCTTTCAGGCGGCGTCCCTGTTTTTCCCTACAGTTCTGGGTATGTTCTGGAAAAAGCCCACTAAAAAAGCGGCCTTTGCCAGTATGGTCGCCTCTATTTTAGTTGTCCTTATCTGGCTATGCGGAGACGCCATGGGCATGGGCGGAATTTTCGCGATTGATGCTCTATGGCCGGGCCTTCTGACCTCCGGCGTGATATTTATTGCCATGTCGGCCTTCGGCAAACCAACTGCTGAAGACATCCTCAAGGCGGAGATATTCTGCGGAAAAAGCGAAAAATCATTGTAAAGTCTGAACAATAATCATGCGTTCGAACTATTTGAAAGG
>DIRC01000007.1:0-1852 GCA_002427465.1 Clostridiales bacterium UBA5446
TGGTCGGAGTGACAAAATTTGAACTTGCGGCCTTTTGAACCCCATTCAAGCGCGCTGCCAACTGCGCTACGCCCGGAGATATGAAATTATGCGGAAATCGCTCCGGTTCCCAAAGAGCAATGGAAAACTTTATTAGCTCATTTTTGATTGTTTTTAGTCGTTTTTGCCCCGTTTCATTTCCTTTTTAGGCCCCTTTGACTGTATGTTTTCAGAGTGTTCATGCGTGTCTGCGGCTGAATCTGTGGTCAGGAAAACGCTTCCCGAATGTGGCAGAGCCGTGACCGGGAAGCGTTTCCCTACTGGCATGGTAACCTTGCCCCCGGAGAATTGTCATGTTCTTTCTGCCCAGCCGGAGTATTCTGCCGGTACAAAAGCAGATCACATTTTATCATAGTCGTACTGTGAATGTCTGTGCCAGTCCTGGATCAGGCATCGGCGGCAGGCCGCACTTCACAGGTAATTCTGGCCGGACTGTCATCAGAGATCTCCTCACCATCGACCTGCATCCGCTATCCGCTCATTGAAACGGCTGATATAGGGCAAAGTGTACAGCCCGCTCCTGTATCCTGCGGTGCGCAGGGTGGAAGCGAGCATTGCACAGGCCGAACCCTTGCCGTTCGTTCCGGTCACATGGACAAATTTCAGCGTCTTTTAGGGACCGCCCGGCCTTTTCAGCAGCTCACAGGTGCGGTCAAGCCCCAGCCACGTTTCGCTCCGGTAGCACTTTTTCAATATAGGCTATGGCCTTGTTTGCGTCCGTCAGGCGGCCGTCTCCCCGCCCCGCACGGCCCTGCTGCATACGGATACCAGTTTCGGCATCACCGCGCCCACGGCTGCGGCCTTTCCGAGACAGATGGCATAACGCGGCAGCAGCGTGCCGAAAATATAGACCGCAGAGTAGTATCCGTAAATCTTGCTGTCGATGTACAGAACCCCGGTATTCAGCGTGGTAATCATAATTTCCGCAAAAACGACGACAAAAATGGTCTGTCCGCGGCTCAGACGGAATCCGCGGCGTTTTGCATACCAGCCCGTAAGAAAGCCGCAAACACAGTATGGCAGTATCCATAAAAATGTCGTTGCAGTAAAGCCATAGCATATGACCTGATAGATGAACGTACCCGCAAAGCCGATGGCGGCGCCGTCCGGCGCTCCAAACATCAGCGCTCCGATTAGAACAGGCACGCTCTCAAACGTGATCTTGAGATTCCCGAAGTCCAGCGCGAGCACACCCAAAACCGCGCACATCGCAGCCAGAATGGAATTAAAAGCTATTTGCCGTATTTTCATAAAAACTCCTTTCGCGGCAAATGCCACAAAAGGGGAATCCCTAAGTGGCAGCGGATGCGGATGCGGCACCGCACATGGAATGTTTCGTCCGGAGGCAACTTCCCATCCTCCGGCACTTAACGCGCCGCATCCTACTCTGACAAAATCAAATATTTTTTACAGCACGGCGGATTTTTTTGCCGTGCTCCTCCGTACCAGCGGGATAAGTACTCCTCCGATAGCGTTGCCGGCAGTGTTGACGAGGATGAAGATCACAGCCCGCCCTCTCCACATGCCGGCCATGGAGATATAAAACATATTCGCCACGCAGTGCTCGAAACCGCAGATAATAAACACCGTCACGCCGAAAAACAAAGACAGGTATTTCCCCAGCTCATGAGGATTGTTCCTGTATCCGTCCACGGCGACAAAGATCAGGATATTGCAGAACACCGAAAGGATAAACACGCTCCACAGGCCGTCGTCAAACTTTACCTGGCACATGGCCGCTGCTTTTTCCGCGAGCGGCGATATCCGCGTCGCGCGGAGCGCCGCCCCCGTCAGCCATGCGCCCAGCAGATTT
>DIRC01000007.1:2058-9933 GCA_002427465.1 Clostridiales bacterium UBA5446
CCCGTAAACAGGTTAAACCCGAAGGTGCAGACCATAAAAAGGCCGACCGTGAAGAACAGCGCGCCCAGCGGCTTTGAATCCACGCTGAGGAACGCCGCTCCGCCGATGGCGATACACATTCCGCCCAGCATACCGTAAATAAAGATCCCGGTTTTTTTCATAGTGCCGTTCTCTCCGCCGCCTTGACAACCTGCGCGGCAAGCACCGCCGTTGTGACGGAGCCAACACCGGCCGGAACCGGCGTTATCGCGGACACCACCGATAGAGCTGCGTCAAAATTCACGTCACCCACAAGCTTTTGCTTTTCTTCAGACCAGTTGATGCCGACGTCGATAACCGTCTGTCCGGTGCGAAAGCACTCCGGTCCGATACTTTCCGCTCTTCCCACCGCCGCTATGAGGATATCCGCCTGTCTTGCCACGGACGGCATATCCGCCGTTTTTGTATGGCATACCGTCACGGTCGCATCCGCGCTGGTCAGCAGCATGGCAACCGGCTTTCCGATCACAAGACTGCGGCCGATCACGACCGCCCGCTTTCCGGTGGGGTTCACCCCGTAGTATTTCAGAAGTTCCATACAGGACTGCGCCGTGCAGGGCGGGAAGCCATCGCCGGAGCCGGAATAGATGCCCGCCATTGAAGCGGCAGTGACGCCATCCACGTCCTTCACCGGGTCCAGGGCCGCGCAGGCCGCCTTTTCGTCCAGCGTTTTCGGAAGTGGGCGAAGGATAAGTACGCCATGGGCATTTTGATCTGCATTCAGTTTTTCTATGCCGGATATGAGCACGTCCTGGCTTACATCGGACGGCAGGAGCACATTCTTGACCGCGATGCCGAGCTTTGCGCAGCGCTTCATCGCGCCGCGCTCATAGGCCATATCGTCGTCCCGCTCCCCCACTCTCAGTATCGCCAGTGTTGGAATAACGCCTTCCCGCAGCAAGGCCTCCGCCGTGGATTTCGTCCGCTTATCCAGCGCAACAGCCACAGGTGCGCCTTTCAGCAATTCAGCCATTATCTCTGAGTCTCCTTGTTACGACTTGATAGATCCCGTCGGCCATGGGCAAATAGTCATGCAAAAGCCGGTCGGCTTCCGCTTCAATGCTTTTCACCAGATCCCGATTCGCCATGGATCTTGTGTTAATATACACGTTGAGTGCCGCGGCCTCCAGCGCACCCATACACAGCGCCGCACCGCACCCGACGTCGGATATCGTCAGGGGCGGGCCCGCTGCGGCGTATGCAGCCAGCAGTTCCACAGTTTCCCCCACCTTGCGCATGATCTTCAGCGGGGGCTCTGCCGCCCTCGCAAGGGCGGCTTCCATAATTTTGGCGCGCCCGGGCGCGTTCTTTGGTATCGCATAAGCCCGCGCAAGCGGCTCAAATGCTTCTGCGTCCTCGCCGATCAGCGCCAGAAACTCGTTTCTCAGCGCTTCCGCCTGACGGTTCAACAGCAACAGCCGCGGCTCGGCCGGGGCATATCTGGGCTTTCCCACCGTAAGGCTGCCCACCATGTTCCCCAGCGCAGCGGCCAGCGCTCCCGCAAGGGCGGAGGCCCCGCCGCCGCCCGGCGCGGGGGACGCGGAGGCAAGCGCGCTGGTAAACTCCTCTAAGGTCTTTTCTGAAAACGACATAGCATCCCCTCAGAACAGGCCGGAGATAACGCCGTTCTCGTCCACGTCGATCTTCTCGGCGGCCGGCGCCTTTGGAAGGCCCGGCATCGTCATGATGTCGCCGGTCAGGGCCACGATGAAGCCCGCGCCTGCCGAGACCTTGAGATTACGCACCGCCACGCGGAAGTCCCTTGGCGCTCCCAGCTTCGCCGGATCGTCGGAAAAAGAGTACTGCGTTTTCGCCATGCAGATGGGAAGGCCGCCAAAGCCCAGCTCTTCAAGCTGCTTTAGCTGCCTCGGAGCGCTGCCGAGAAGGTCCACGCCGTCGGCGCGGTAAATTTTTGTCGCGATGGCGTTCAGCTTATCCCGGATGGGCATGTCAAGATCGTAGGAATAAGTAAAGTCATTGGGCTGCCCGCAGAGCCGCACGACTTCCTCGGCCAGCTCCACGCCGCCTTCGCCGCCTTTACTCCAGACCTCGCTGAGCGCCACGTTCACGCCCAGTTCCCTGCATTTGTCCGCAATGAGCGTGAGCTCCGCCTCGGTATCCGTGGGAAACCGGTTGATGGCCACCACCGCAGGCAGGCCGAACACCTTTGTGATGTTCTGGACGTGCTGGAGGAGGTTTGGCAGGCCTTTTTCGAGAGCTTCAGGATTCTCCGTGCCGAGATCGGCCTTGGCCACGCCGCCGTGATGCTTCAGGGCGCGGACGGTGGCGACGACGACCACGGCCGACGGCTTGAGGCCCGCCATACGGCATTTGATGTCCAGAAACTTTTCCGCGCCGAGATCCGCGCCGAAGCCCGCCTCCGTCACGGCGTACTCGCCAAGCTTCAGCGCCATGCGGGTAGCTGTGACGCTGTTGCAGCCGTGGGCGATGTTGGCAAATGGTCCGCCGTGGATAAAAGCGGGGGTCCCCTCAAGGGTCTGAACCAGATTCGGCTTGAGTGCATCCTTGAGCAAAGCCGCCATCGCGCCCTGCGCGCGCAGATCGCCTGCCGTCACAGGTCTGTCGTCATAAGTATAGCCCACGATGATGCGCGCAAGGCGCGTCTTCAGGTCGGAAATGTCCGCGGACAGGCACAGAACGGCCATAACCTCGGAAGCCACGGTGATGTCGAAGCCGTCCTCACGGGGCGTGCCGTTGGCCTTTCCTCCAAGGCCGATGACAATATTTCTCAGCTGCCGGTCGTTCATGTCCACCGCCCGGCGCCAAGTGATGCGGCGCGGATCGATGCGCAGGGCGTTGCCCTGCTGGATATGGTTGTCCAGCATTGCTGCCAGCAGATTGTTTGCCGCACCGATGGCGTGGAAGTCGCCGGTGAAGTGGAGGTTAATATCCTCCATGGGCACCACCTGGGCGCGGCCGCCGCCGGCCGCGCCGCCCTTGACGCCGAATACCGGACCGAGAGAAGGCTCGCGCAGCGCAACAACGGATTTCTTGCCAATCTTCCGCAGACCGTCCGCGAGGCCGACCGTGGTCGTCGTTTTTCCTTCGCCCGCGGGCGTCGGCGTAATCGCGGTCACCAGAACAAGCTTCCCGTCGGGCACGTCTGCTTTATCCTTCAAAAACCGATAATCCACTTTGGCCTTGTAATTTCCATACTGTTCAAGATACGTTTCATCCACGCCGGCTGCAGCGGCAATTTCGCGGATGTTTTTCTTCTCGCAAGCCTGCGCGATCTCGATGTCTGTTTTGAATTCCATATTCGTGGTCGATCCTTTCGCTTCTCTAAGCCGCAAAATGACCATAAAAAGGAATGGTCATTCTGCGCCGGATTTGCGGCTGCCGCGCCGGCGGCGGGCAAAACGCATTTGGCATTTAAATTAAATAAAGTCTGAACTTATGGTTTCCTTTATGACGGCAGGCACGCCAAAGAGACGTGCCTGCTGCGCGATTCAGGCTGTGATCAGTACAGCTTTTCCTTGGCGTGGATGAGGTTGGTCATGAGCGCGTTGAGGGGGGCCGCCACGCCTACCTTCGCACCCTCGGACACGATGGCGCCGTTGATGCGGTCCACCTCCGTGAGGCGCTTATTGGTGACGTCGGCCAGCATGGAGGCGCGGTTGCCGCCGGTCTCCAACGCGATATCGATCACGTTTTTGAAGACGTCCTCAAAATTGAAATGCATACCGGCGGCGTTCACCACCCCCACCGCCTCCTGGACCAATGCATAGGATGCCTTGCGGGCAAACTCGTTGTTTGCAATGCACTGGTTCGTATCGTCCATCAGCGCGCAGATGGCGTTGATGCCGACGTTCACGAACACCTTGCTCCAAACAAGCTCTTTCACATCGGGCGTCAGCTCTACGTTGGGCACGCCGCCCTCCCGGAGCAGCTTCGCCACGATCTCGGCCTTGCTCTGGTCCTTGGTCATGCAGCCCACATGTGTCGGGCCCTGGCCCTTATGCAGGATGTGACCCGGGCCGGCGACGATGGCGCCGCCGCCGCTGGTGCCCAGAACGATCTGTTCCTCGGGAACGAACTTCACGATCTCGTCGGAATTGCCGTAGCCGTTCTGCAGGGACAGAACGATGGTCTTCGGGCCGATCAGTGACTTGTTCGCGGCAAGCGCGTCCGCGCTCTGGTAGCCTTTGGTCAGCAGCACGACGATATCCGCCGCGGGATAGCCGGCGGTGTCCATCGTGGCCTTCATGTTTTTGAATATTTCGGTCGTACCGTCCAGATGCACGAACTCAAGGCCGCGCTCGTTGATGGCGTCCACATGGGCCTTTACCACATCTACCAGCAGCACTTCGTTATGCCTTCTCAGATAAGTACCGTAGATGCAGCCCATCGCGCCGGCGCCGATAATGGCAACTTTCATGGTTTGAACGCTCCTTTCGGTTCAGTCTTCGATCTCGCAGAAAATATTGCAGATGCAGGCGTCGCCCACGATGCGCAGCGGGGTGCAGAACGCCTTGAGGATTTTCTTGCCCTCGATGGGTGCGGGGTTAATATCCTCATAAATGCGTACGGTGTTCTTCCCCTTGGCCGGATCGAGGAAGCCCTTATGAGTCCTGAAGCCGTTCTGTTTGCCGATGGCTATATTCTCAATGCTCAGCGTGTCGATGGCTACGGCCTTGATGTTGGGAAGCTCCGCGCGGATCCACTCGGCAGCCTCGGCGCTCACCGCGGCGAAGTCGGAGCCGTAGTCCTTGAAATCCATGTCCCGCTTGGGATAGGAATGAGTATTGAAGATGAAGAAATCGGCTTTTTTAATCTCGTCGCCGTATTTTTTGATCATGTCGATGGTGATGAGGCCGTTCTTCTCCGCAAACGGGCAGTCGATCATCAGGGGGTGGTCATAGACGAAGCTTTCCGGCGGCAGGGCCTTCGTGTCGCTCATCTTGGGGGCATCTCCGCCCATGTAATGCCAGGGCGCGTCGCAGTGGGTGCCCGCGTGGAGATAAATATCCATCACGGAGCCGTTCCAGGGATCGCCTTTGGTTAGGTCCTCGCGGATTTTCACGGTGGGGATGGGCAGGCCGGGATATACGCCCATGCCGTCATAAATAGGGTATCCGAGTTCGACATAATTGCTCATTTTGCTGTTCCTTTCTCATTTTATTTGTTGTATGGCCGATACTTCCTCATGGTTTTCTGCTCACTTGAAAAGCGGCCTGCCGTAAGGCATATTCACGCCGCTGCACGCGTTGACGTTGCAGATGACGGCATAAGTACCCAGAACGCCCACCACGCCGAGGCAGACGGCGGCGACCGGGTAAAGGACGCCCGCCAGTATTCCCAGCCCGCCGAGGCCGAGAAACAGCACCGCGACTGCCGCCAATGCGTAGAGAATAAAGAAGGTCCAGGGGTCTCTGCGCGCCCCGGGCAGCGTACCGCAAAGAACCAGTCCGGCAATCAGGTTTGGGATTGCAAGCACTGTGCCGTCCAAGCCGAAGCCGAGACCGGCCAGAACGTTGGTAGCACCGCCGAGAACGCCAAAATAGAAAGCGAAGATAAGATTCATATTGCCCCAGAATGTTGCATATTTGCAGCGCTCACGGGCGCCGGCAAAAAACAATCCCGCCAGGGAAAGCTGCAAAACACCAATCGTGAAGGTGGCGCTTTCACCGAACCAACCGAGGATATTCCCGCAAAACAGCACGGAAAATGTGGAAAAAACCATAACGTCTCCGGTAATCGGAGCGGGGCCGGGCAGTCCGGATGTGATTTCAACCTTCATGGGAGGGCCGTTTTCCTGCATGTTCGTCTCCTTTCTGTTTATGACCCTGCTGCCTGTACGCTTCCCGTCAATCCAGCGGCGGGATTTCAACCTTTTTGTTGAAACTGAATTCCTCCGTTGGGAACGTGCCATCCACGGTCTCCTGGTGGAAAGCGTTGAGGCCAGCCACCATTTCCTTACGGATATGAGCGAACTGCTTGACAAACTTGGGTTTAAAATCGCCATACATATCCAGCAGATCATGGGTCACCAGCACCTGGCAGTCCACATCCGGGCCCGCGCCGATGCCAAGGATGGGCACGCGCACAGTATCTCTCAGCGCCTTGGCCACACAGCTGGGAACGCACTCCACCACGATAGAAAATACGCCCGCGTCCTGCAGCGCCAGCGCGTCCTGAATGAGCTTCTTCGCGCCCTCCGGGGTGCCGCCCTGAACCTTGAAGCCGCCGAAGGAGGTTGCGGACTGGGGCGTCATGCCGATGTGGCCCATGACGGGGATACCCACATCCACCATACGCCGGATGGTTGGGGCCATAGCCACGCCGCCTTCCAGCTTCACACAGTCACAGTTGGTTTCCGCCAGCATACGGCAGGCGCTGTGGATGGCCTGTTCCGGGCTTTCCTGGTAGGAGCCGAAGGGCATATCGCCGGCCACAAAGGTGTGAGTCGCACCCTTCACCACTGGCCGGATGTGGTGAATCATGTCGTCCAGAGTAACGCCTACGGTAGTGCTGTAGCCCAGCATGATCATGCCCAGGGAGTCGCCCACCAGTATCACTTCCACGTCGCTTTCATCGACGATGGACGCCGTGGTGTAGTCATAGGCGGTGACATAGGCAAACCTGCGGCCTTCGTCCTTGAACTTTTGAAAATCAAGGACCGAGATCTTTTTCTTATCCATAATTTTTTCCTTTCTGGTATGATGTATCTTTTCCGTGGTATTACCTTTATAATTACAGAATATTGCTAAGGTGTAATCAATGTCAATATTTTTATTTTGTTTTATCTGATTTTTGTTGCATTCTACTATTTTTGCGCTGTATATTTGATTCATTTTACAGTACCCTTTTTACTAGGTATTACCTCATAACGATACGGTATTACCTCTTAACGATGTGGTAATACATATCTCAAACTTGATTTGGTGATTTACTCATGTTATAATACAAAAAAATATGCGACTATATGCGGTCAGTAATTTTGACCCAATATCGATATACTGTCTGGAGAAAATAATGAAAATACAGCCGCTTTCAACTCAGCTGGCGGACAGGCTTGCCGAGCTCATATTGAACGGGGGTACCTACAAGCCTGGGGAAAAGCTGCCCCCGGAACGGGAACTTGCCGAAATTCTCGGAGCCAGCCGCACATCCATACGGGAAGCTTCGAAGCAATTGGAAGCCAGGGGGCTTTTGAGCGTCCGCCGCGGAGTTGGCACTTTTGTTACCATGAACCCCGGTGTCACCCGGGATCCGTTGGGATTGGACAATCATGCGGATAGTCTTGCCGATACGATAACCTTATTGGAAGATTGGTATCGTGTCCGCATGACGCTGGAAGGGGACGCCATGGAAATGGTGGCCGCCAACGCCACGGACGCCGAGATCGCCCACATACACGAGCTGATGGAAGCAGAGGTTGCTCTGGCCAACACTGTCGACTCGGATTTTCTGGATGCGGATCAGAGTTTTCACTGCGCGCTGGCGCGGGCTTCCCACAACATCATTCTCGAACGGCTCATCCCGTCCCTGCACGCTTCGGTGTACTATGATCTGGTGAAAAGTCTGTATAACCAGCTGCGCCCCCGCTTTAACCGCAACGCCATCCAGAATCATGCCAATATCGTCCGGTATCTGGAGGCGCGCAACGGCAATGCCGCCAATCTCGCCATGCGATATCACATGCTTATCGCAATAGACGATGTACGCTCCATCCGTGAGCACGCGCTCTGATTTTATAACTATTCGTGTTTTTGCGATTGCAATAGTGTTGCCTCCAATCAGGTATTATAAAAAGCATCCTGTTTCAACGGCGGTTTTGTCATGATGATGTGTCGGTCCCGGCGGCAAGGAATA
>DIRC01000007.1:10102-11502 GCA_002427465.1 Clostridiales bacterium UBA5446
AAAGAAAAACCGCGAAGCTGAGTTCAAAAGACTCAGCCCCGCGCTTCCGTTTAAATTTTCAAAAGCCGCTCATAGCAAAGCTGAAGGAAGAATGCGGCTGGTTAAAATCCGATAAGATAAAGCCGGATATGCCCTTCGGCGATTGGATGGATTTCTAGTATCAGAACTATTGTAGCTAAATACATCGGATGCCGTACAGCCCTGTATCAATGATCTTTTGCTCCTTTTGAATTTCTATCGTTCTGGATAGATACGCATTTTCTCGGAGAACTTCCGCATATAAAATGTAGGATACGAGGAATGCGATGCCCGCTGCAAGCACAATCCACTTAGGCAAAACCATCCAGCGATAACGATGGTCCAAGCCTGCGACGATAAAGCCGCAGACGAACATCAGCCCTCCCAGTAAGATGACGGCTTTCTGATCGGGTTCCTTTTCTTTTGCGTTCAGGCGTTTCCGCAGCAACTCGGGATTTTTAATCATCAAGACAATCCCGGCAATGAACACGGGAACACACAGCAGCCCCATAAATAGCCAGGCATTCCAAAAATCTATCGTTCCCGCCGAAACGAACAAAAGAATCCGTCAGCAAGATGCCCGAAAGGAATTTCACAACCGCCTGAATAAATAACTTTATATCCATCTGTGGCTTCCTCCGCTAAATTCCTGTTTTCTAAATAACCGTCTTGATTCTATCCAGATTCGCGCTGCACAGCGCATCAAGATTCTCAAAGATTTTCTTCGGCGGCCAGTTCCACCATTGCAGCCGCAGCAGATATTCGATTAACTTGTCATTAAACCGTTTTCGGATGATTTTGCAGGGGTTTCCCCCGGCGATGTGATAGGCCGGAATTTCTTTTGTGACCACGGAGTTTGCCGCGATGATCGCTCCGTCCCCGATGTGGATGCCCGGCATCACGGTCACATTTTGCCCGATCCACACATCGTTGCCCACAACTGTATCCCCTTTAAATGGTAAGTCCTCCAGCGCGGGCGTGGATTTTTCCCAGCCGCCGCCCATGATGTTGAAGGGATAGGTGGTAACGCTGCTCATCCGATGGTTTGCGCCGTTCATCACAAACTCGATTCCCTTGGCGATGGCGCAAAACTTGCCGATTATCAGCTTGTCCCCTAAAAACTCATAATGGTGCGTGACATGGCTCTCAAAATGCTCCGCGCCGGTATTATCATCATAATAGGTATACTCGCCCACAAAGATGTTGGCGCGGGTAATGACATTTTTAATGAAACAAACGCTTTTAATTGCGTCATTGGGATAGACCGCGTTCGGATCAGGGCCGTATTGCATCAGAAACACTCCTTTTGTCCATCTTTCCAGCTTATGGAACCAGTATAGCATAGCTTTGGTAAGATAAACAGAACCCTTATACGACCAGAG
>DIRC01000005.1:0-41963 GCA_002427465.1 Clostridiales bacterium UBA5446
ATGGAAATCATGGGGGACGGGCTGAAAAAAAGCTCTGGCGAGACCCTGAGAAGAATCCTCCAAACCCTGACCAAAAACACGTTCACAGGCGTTTTGACCGGCATGCTGGTCACAGGCATTATCCAGGCGTCCTCCGCTACGATCGTCCTGACCGTGGGACTGATGGCCGCGGGGCTGCTGACCCTAAGGCAGACGGCGAGCATCGTGATGGGCGCGAATATCGGTACGACGGTCACCGGGCAGATCATCCGGCTCATGGATCTGGAGGCTAACGGCAACGCCATCATTAATCTGTTTAAGCCCTCGACCCTGGCGCCCCTGGCCCTGATTGCGGGCGTGGTGCTGCTGATGTTTTCCAAAAGGCTGGGGAAAAAGGGCATTGCAGAGATCATGGTTGGCTTCGGAGTTCTGTTTTCGGGCCTGCTTATTATGACGGAAGCCGTTTCACCCCTGGCCGAATCGGAGTTTTTCCTCACGGTCATCACTAAGCTGTCGGTAATGCCGCTGCTTGGGATTATCAGCGGCATCGTCATCACGGTCATCGTGCAGAGCTCCTCCGCCGTGGTGGGTATGCTCCAGGCCCTGTCGTCCACGGGCGTTTTAACCTTTGACCTCATTTATCCGCTGATTATGGGCATCAACATAGGCACCTGCATCGTTACCGCCGTACTCTGCTCCATAGATTCCTCCCGGGACGCGAAACGCGTGGCGGTTATCCACATTCTATTCAACTGCATCGGGACGGTGATCTTCATGGCGGCTATGACCGCCCTGAACCGGATGGGCTTATTCGGGAGCCTTTGGGGCAAGACTGTGAACAGCGGGGATATCGCAAACTTCCAGACGCTGTTCAATCTGATCACGGCCGCTCTGCTTATGCCCTTCACAGACGCCCTTGTCAAGGCGTCCGAAATCCTGATCCGGCACGACGCCGCGGAGCAGGAGCGGGCCCAGGAGGCGGGGCTGCTGGATAAAAAGCTTCTGGTGTCCCCGGGTCTGGCCATGGCGGAAGCGGGGGCGGCTCTTTCCAAAATGGGCCGGCTGGCTTTGGAAAACCTCAGAATGAGCATGAAGCAGCTGTCATCCTACGAGCCGTCGGTGAGCGCCGTGATCAGCGACCGGGAGGACAGGCTGGATAACTTTGCGGACAGGTCGGATCACTTCCTCATCAGCCTGGCGCATCTTCTGGTAACAGACGAGCACAGCGCGCACATGAACCTGCTCATGCAGGCCGTGCCGGACTTTGAACGCATTGGCGACTACGCCACGAACATAGACGAGTTGGCGCAGCGGCTGAACAACAGTAAAGTCTGTCTTTCCGAGAGGGCCAGAAAAGAGCTGGAAATCCTTTGCGAAGCCGTTGACGAAATTGTGACCATAACTGTGGACGCCTTCACCCGGGACGATAATGAGGCGGCCATGCAGGTGGAACCGCTGGAAGAGGTCATCGACGATATGGTCGTTACACTGAGGGACAGCCACACGGAGCGGCTGCGCTGCGGGGTATGCACGGTGAACGCCGGACTGGTGTTCATTGAGGTTCTGACATATATGGAGCGGGCCGCCGATCAATGTTCCAGCATTGCGCTTTTGATGCTTGCCCGGGACAATGAGGAGATCAGAGGCAACCATCACGCATATCTCAGAAACCTGCACAGCCAGGGCAACGAATTTTACTGCGCGGAGCTGGAGAGGCGCAGGGAGCAGTATCTCTCGCGGCTGAAATGCAGCTGAAATAAAAAACAGCCCGGACATATGTCCGGGCTGTTTTTTATTTCCGGGTCGCTTATTCCTGGGGAAGGTCGCCGGCGGGAGGAACTTCCGCAGGGGGCAGATCATCCGCGGCGGCCGCTTCTACGGGGGCCTCGGGAGCGGCTTCCACGATTTCAACCTGGATGCCATCGTCAGCCATGTCTGCGGCAGATTCGTCGGACATGACCACGTCCTCAAAATCACATACGCCGCTGTCGCTGAGGGAAGACTTGAGGGCTGCCAGTTCGGCCTCCATGCTCATAATTTGGTCGTTGGCCAGAGAGACTTCGTCAAAAAGCTGGACGAAGAAATCGCCGGGGCTGCCGAGGTTTGTCTCATAATAGAGTTTTCCGATTTCAGCGAAGACCTTCTTGGTGTTTTCTTTTTCGGCGTTAATATCCATGGTCAGCTTTGCGATGCGAGTGAGGGATTTAGCCTTGTCTCCGGCGGTTGAGACCAGGTTTTTCGCCATGTCGGCGACTCCGTAGAAGGTGGATTTAAGGGATTCTTTGAAATTATCGTATTCAGACATGATGTTTACCTCCAACTGAATTTATTCTTCTTCATCGGCTCCGGTATCGGCATCCGCAGGCGCGGCGGCGGATTCCCTGGCGCGATTAACGAACATTTCCGGGTGCTTTTTTCTGCTGTTGACCAGAAGAAGGACGGCGGCCGTCAGAGCAGACAGGGCGGCGACAAACTGGGATATGCGAATGCCGGTGCCGGTGATGTACAGGCTGTCCGTCCGCAGCCCCTCCACAAGCGTTCGGCCTATTCCATACCAAAGCACATACAGGATGAACGCCTGGCCGTCGTATTTCCTACGGCCCTTTTTTATCCAAAGGCTCAGCAAAATGAAGCCGGCCAGGTTCCACAGACTCTCATAAAGGAAAGTAGGGTGGACATATATTGTATCCTGCCCGGGTGAAGTGAGTCCCATGCGGCAGAAAACGTCTGTCTGTACGCCGAATGCCTCCCGGTTCATGAAGTTTCCCCAGCGCCCTACAATTTGGCCGATGATCAGGCCGAAACAGGCAAGGTCCAGGCTGGCTCCTATCGGCATCTTCTTTGACCGGCACCAGATGGCCGCAGTGATGATCCCGGCGATGATTCCGCCATATATGGCAAGGCCGCCCTCCCAGATCTTGAATATGTCCAGAAGGTTTCCGCTATAGTCTTTCCATTCAAAAAGAACGTAGTACAGTCTGGCCCCTATTATGCCGATGGGCAGCACCCAAAGGACAAGGTCATAGAGATTATCGGACGTCAGGCCGAAGCGGGGGGCGGCGTAGGAGCAGTAGGTTACGGCAAGAATGAAGCCGAAGGCGATTATTGCGCCGTACCAATAAAAGGTATGCCCGAAAAGCTCAAAGGAGGCGGGTGGGTTAATAGACCAGTCCCCCAGCATAGGGAAACTGATGGCGGCGTTGCGCATCATGGTAAACATTGCCGGTTATCCTTTCATATTCGCCGGGGTGATCACGGATAGGGCAATACGTTCCGGCGCAAGGTTTTCCGCGATATAGGCGGCGCATTCGTCGGCGCTGATGTCCGACAACAGGGAGAAAGCGTCCAGCGGGCAGTAGCCGCCGAAATGGCCCCGGGCCAGGTTAAAACAGAGGTCCTCGAAAGATTCCAGGCCCCGCAGCCGCGACCCGTAGGCGGCTTTGCGCGCCCTGCCGAAGGCCGCCTCGTCCAGACCGCTTTTCACGACCCTTTCCACATCCGCGGCGAGACGGTCCCGCACCCTGCCGGGTTCCGCGCTTTCGCCGCCGGCGATGATCGCGGCGGTTCCGGCGGCATAATCCACGTCTGCGGAAAAATCGTTGGAAAGCAGGCCGTCGGCATACAGGCCCGTATAGAAGGGGGAGGACCGGCCCATGAGACAGCGCAGCGCCAGGGCGCCGACCAGCTCCTGCCGGTGCAGAGGCTCTCCGTTTTCCGCCGGGGTCAGCTTCGCGCCGAGCATAAACTGGGGTGCGGAAACCGCCATGGCCTTCTCGGTTCCCGGGCTTAGGGGAATCGGGCTTTCCGGCGGGCCGAAATCCGGCTCCGGAACAGGTAACTTCTCAGCCGGGAGGATTTCCCCGGCGATTGCGGCAATGCCGTCCGGATCGGGGCCGCCGGCCACGCAGAGGGTCATATTGGATGGGGCGTAAAACGCCCTGTGGCAGTCATAAAGGGTTTTGTCGCTGATCCGGGCGATGCTCTCCACGGTGCCGATGACCGAATCCCGGATTGGGTTGTGGGCGTATAGGCAGCGCATCAGGCCCACATAAACGGCAAAGTAGGGGGAGTCCTCCGTCATACGGATTTCCTGGCCGATGATGCCCTGCTCCTTGGCGACGCTCTCCGGCGTAAAGTAAGGCGTGGAGACAAACGTCAGCAGTGTGCGGAGGTTCTCTTCAAATTTGCTGGTACTGCTAAAATGATAGGCGGTCATGCCGCTGGAGGTCCAGGCGTTGGGCGAAGCGCCGCTGGCCGACAGGAGGCTGAGGGCGTTTTCGCCGTTTGGCATGTCGAACATTTTATGCTCGAGAAAGTGAGCGACTCCCGCCGGGGTGTCTATGACCTGGTTTCCCAGAGTGAATCGGCGCATGGCCCCGCCGTAGTTTGCCGCAAACATGGCAAAGCTCCGTATGAAGCCGGGCTGAGGAAGGGCGAGGACGGTAAGCCCGTTTGAAAGGGTCTGCGTGTACAGGGTTTCCCCAATGTTCTCAAAAAAGCGGCTGGTCATTCCGCGGCCTCCCTCCCTGTCAGAAAATACACCGCGTCGCATTCGACGCTGTTCGCTATGGCGACGATTTCTTCCCGGGTCACCGATTCGCAGAGCGCGGCCAGTTCATCCGGGGCGCAGTCCATGCCGCCGACATTGGCAGAAATCCAGTAGCTTTCCAGTTCGGCGGCGCTGTCCATGGCAGCCCTCAAATCCGATGCCACGCCGCGCCGGGCGGCGTCCAGTTCCCCGTCGGTAATCTCGCCGCGCTTTATCGCGTCCAGCTGGGCGAAGATTTCGGCTTTTGCCGCTTCGTATTGATCAAAGGCGATTCCGCTGGTAACCAGCAGCAGGCCCTTGTGGACGTCCACAACCGAGGAGGCGTAATAGCACAGGGAGAGCCTTTCGCGCACATTCATAAAAAGCTTGGAGGTCACGCTTCCGCCGAAAACCGCGTTGAATACCCGAAGGGCTGCAATATCCGGCTCCGCCATGATTTCGCCCAGCCGCCAGCCTATGGACAGCTTGCCTTGGTTCACGTCCAGGCTTTCCGTGAAATATCTCGGCTCGGACTCCACGGCGTTCATGCGGATATCTGTGCCGATGTCGGGATTGATGTTCCCGCGCCGCAGAATGGAAAGGGTCTCCTTCACCGCGCTTTTGATCCTGTAGCCGTCGGAGCCGCCGCAATAAAAGACTTCCACAGGGGACGAGGCGAGAAGCTCATGATAGTGGCGTGTCAGCTTCTGGTAGCCGATAGCCTCGGCGCTGCTCTCGTCTCCCAGCCTCGAAACGGCGAAGTTTTCACAGGCGCACATGTTCTCGATCAGGCGTTGGATGGCATAGGTGTTTTTGTCATTGATCTGCCCGCGTATTTTCTCCAGCAGCTTCTGCTTTTCTCCGTCCACATACGGCGGGAGGAAAAGGCCGCCCCGCGTGTTTGGCGACAAAAGGATTTCCCCCGAGAGAGAAACGGCCTTCCTGAGCAGCTTTTCTCCGCCGGGAAGGTAATTGTCCCCCGGGAAGGAAGTAATCAGGCCAACGGCCTGGATCTCGCCGAGGCGGCGCACGGCCGGGACGGCCGCGGCGCCATAAAGTTCATCCAGCTCGGCGGCGATGCTGTCCATATCCGGATATCTTGTCGTGCCGCGCCGCAGCACGCTGGGGATCACGGCGTTCATGGCGGCGCTCTCCCTGCAAAGCTGGCTCAGCAGGGTTATGCTGAGCATGTCGGTTTTAAATTTATCTGTGCGCAGGGCGGTGAGCCATACGCCGGGCATGATTTCCTCTCGCGTCCGCTCCAATCAGGGCCCTCCTTTAGTGGTGCTTCGTAATTTTGCTTATTATAACATAGAACTTTCCAGTTAAGGTAAATTATTTGTGAATTTCCCGCCCGTTTTCCGGAGAATCGCCGCCGCCGGCTTTGACGGTGTGCTCGATGCCGCTGCCGTCGGTCCAGACCGCTTCGAAACCGCTCCAGCCCTCCGGGATTCTGGGTGAAGCCGATAGCTTCCCGCCGGAGAGACGCAGGCCCAGCAGATCCTCGGCGACGACGCGGAAATACCAGGCGGAGGAGCCGGTGTACCAGCTCCAGCCCGCCTCGCCGTATCTGTCGGGGTTGGCATATACGTCGGCAGCGAGGACAAATGGCTCCGCGCCGTAAGCTGCCCCGGAGCGGGGCAGCAGCGCCCGCAGAAGGGCGTACCCATCCTCGGTGCGGCCTTCCCGCAGGCAGGCGGAGGCCAGCCAGATCGCCCCGTGGGTATACTGGCCGCCGTTTTCACGAAAACCCGGGCCATAGCTTTTGATATAGCCGGGATTTTCGGTTCCGTCGCCGAAGGGCGGTGTGAAGAGCCTGACGGGCCCGTCGGCACGGTCGAAAAGGATGGAAAGCGCGGAATCCAGGGCTTTGGAGCGCCTTCCGCGGGAGGATTCGGCGCAGAACACCGACCAGCTCTGGGCGATGGAATCGATTTGGCAGCCCTTTGAATCTCTGGCGCCCAGGGGGGAGCCGTCGTCGTAGTATCCGCGAAGGTACCAATCGCCGTCCCAGGCCCTGTCCGCGGCCCTGCCGAAGCGCAAAGCGGCGGAAAGGGCTGCGGCAGCTTCGTCTTTTCTGCCCTGTTTTTCAAGCAGCTGGGCAAAGCGCCGGGAGGTGTGGACCAAAAACCAGGTGAGCCAGACGCTTTCCCCCCTGCCCTTTTCCCCCACGACGTCCATGCCGTCGTTCCAGTCCCCGCCGCCGATCAGCAGAAGCCCGTGGTCGCCCGTGCCGCGGCTCACGGCCATGGCCAGCGCCCGGGAGGCGTGAAGAAGGACACTTTCGCAGGTTTGGGAGACGCCGGGCGATTCGTAGCGGCTCTGCTCATCCCGGCCCAGCAGCGGCGAAACGAGGTAATGGGCAGTCTCGGAGAGGAGAGCCTCGTCCCCGGTTTTTTCCACATATTCACAGACGGCCCAGGGAAGCCAAAGAAGATCGTCCGAGCAGCGGGTGCGGACGCCCTTGTCCCCGCCGTGCTGGGGATGCCACCAGTGCATGACGTCGCCCTCCTGATATTGGTGCGCGCAGGCGTCAATTATACGGCGGCGGGCAAAGGCCGGATCAATCATGATCATATTCACCGCGTCCTGAAGCTGGTCGCGGAAGCCAAAGGCGCCGCCGCTCTGATAGACGGAGCACCGCCCCAGAAGCCTGCAAGCCACGGACTGATACGCCGCCCAGCCGTTCATATAACGATCCAGCTCCGGATCGGGGGTGCGGATGCGCAGACGCCCGGTCAGCCCGGCCCAGTATTCCCGGACGCGCCTGAGGGCCGCCATTGCCGACTCCGGCTCAGCCAGGGCCCGCAGGTTCTCAAGGTCGGAGCAGCCGCAGACGATCACAAGGGTATCCGCACGGGGGATCACGGCGCCGAAGCAGGGCAGCAGCCCCGCCCCGCAGGCGCCGTTGGTCTCCCCCCGCTGCCACGCGGCGAGATCGCAGGTGACGCCCGAGGGGGGAGCAGAAAAAACCGCTGTAAACGCCTCCTCCGGATAGGGCGAGCGGGCGTTGAGCGCGGTGAAGGTGTTGTTCGAGTAGTCTGTGATTACCGTTTTGGCGTCTCTATCGTCTCCAGAGAGCAGCAATTCCGCCCGCCAATAGACCTCCGACGGCGCGCCCTCGACGATCAAAACCCGGGCGGCCAGATCCATGGGTAAAAAAGCGGTGGTTTTTACCATCGCGCCGCCGATATTTTTTTCCCATACCGCCGTGCCGAAACCGAAGGAGACGCGGCATTCATACCCGTCCTCGGCGGCGAAAAGACTTACGCGGCCGCCCTCGTGAAGCACCGCCAGGGTTTCGGGGCCGGAGGCGGCGTAAGGGTCGTTCAGCCAGGGGGTTATCCGGCACTCCCGCGCGTTCTGATACCACATGTTTCCCGTGCCGGCGTCCGTGGCGATAAAACCGAAGGTTCTGCCTGCAAGCAGATTTGACCAGGCCCTGGGGGGCAGAAACCGGGAGACCTGAAATTCAAACGTTCCGTCGGGCAGCCAGCGGTGCGCCACATCCCCTCCGGTTCTGACCGGCGGGATGGGCGGGAAGGCTTTTCCGGCCTCATGCCGGCGCGGCTGGTCCGGCGCGGAAAGATCGATCATCACGGCGGCGTTCTTCCCAATCGCCTGTGCGCCCTGATTGGAATCGACGGTATAGACCCCCCCGGAGGCGCCATAGACGGATTCCAGCCCCAGCTTGGAAAGGGCGTCCGATACGGCGCGGCTGGTGGTGCGCAGATAATCCCCGCCATCCTTGGTGAGAAAAATCAGGTCGCTTTTCAGACCGTAGGTGCGCAGCAGCGCATGTCTGCGGATCAGGTCCCGGGCGGCCGGAAGCTGCTCGTCGGAGCCGATTTCCGCGGCGATGATCGGCAGGTCGCCGGAAATTCCCAGCCGCCACAGGGAGTCCCGCCCCTCGGTGACAGGGCCGCGAACCCGTGCAAACGCAAGTGCCGAGACCATGCCCATAGCCGCGGCGGCGTCCTTTGCGGTCATGCCGTAAAGGGCGGCGCAGGCCAAGGAAAGGTCGGCAAAGTCCGACGCGCCCATACCCAGGGTATGCTGGGCGGCGGAAAAGACGTTTTCGGAAGAAGCGCCGAAACTGAGGGCGAAGCGCACGGCAAAAACGCCGCCGGCGGGCAGCGTCACCGGCACAGAGGCCCGGACAAGGGGCGCGGACAGCCAGCCCAACGGAGCACCTCCGTAATTGGCTGAAGCCGTCATGGGCTGATCGCAGGCCAGACAGAGCCAGGCGCCGGGAAGGCCCGCCCTGGGCAAGCGGCGGATAAGCAGCGCGCCGTCCTGCATCCGGGCGTGGAGGCCCAGCCGGTGGAAGGCGGGGTGGTTGACATAATCTCTGGGGTTTGCCAGCATAGGCTCAAATTCAAGGATAAGACGGCCGGTAAAGCCGGTTTCGGACTTGATTTCCACAAGGCGCAGCTCGGCGATGTCGTTGGCGGAGACGGCGGTGGAGCAGCGGAAGGCAAGTCCTTCCTTCCGGCCGGATATCACTGCCGAGCTGCCGCTGAAGTGCCAGGCGGACGACAGCTCTTTGCCGCCGTGGCGGGGCAGCAGCCGTAATTCGGCGCTTTCGGCGGCGAGGGAAATGGTTATACCCGCGGGGCCGGAGAGGGGGCCGCGAGGCCCTCGGTATATCCCGACGCCGCCGGCACAGGCGAAGGAAAGGCCGGATTCGGTCAACATCACATCGTAGACCCCATTGGACAGGAGGCAGCATTCGGGATGCTCAAAATCCACGCCGTCACCCTGCTTTTCCCAGATTTCCGGGGAGGTGCGGGCCGGCTTTTCAGGCGGCTCTGTTCCCCGGCGGCGCAGGAGTATGCCGCCCACGGGAATTTTTTCTTCAACAAAGCCGCGATGGGCGGCCATGGCGGGATCGGACATGAAACGTTTTTGCATTATCCCGTCGCGCAGATAGTTGGTTACGGCGACCAGACTCATCCCCAGATGGTGGGACATGACGCAGCGGACGGTTTCTCCGCTGTCGAAGCGGCAGCGGGAGGGGGTGAAGTCCACGGCCTCCCAAAAACCGAAGCGGCCGAGAGCGCCGAGCTTTTCAAGCCGCCTGAGGTTCGATATGGCGTTGACCGGTTCAATGACCAGGGCCAGGAAGGTACTGTAAGGCGATATGACCAGCTCGTCGTCCATCCCCCGCTTCAGAGCCAGGGCCGCGCAGCCGTGCGCCTTATAGCGATAGGAAAGCGCCGGATCAAGGGAGAAAAAGGCGCTTTCCGAAGTTCCCCAGGGCAGCTTGCCCTTTACGCGGCGGCGCTGGACGTGCATACAGAACTTTGCGCTCTCCCAGAGAAGGGATTCCCGGCAGAGGGGCAGGAAAAGTTCCGGCATCAGATATTCAAACATGGTGCCCGTCCAGCTTGCCATCCCCCTGTAGCCGTCCTTCTGCACCATGGCGCGGCTGAGCTGCCGCCAGTGGCGGCGGGGCGCGTCGCCCTTGGCGACGGCCACGTAGCCCGTCAGACGCGCCTCGCTGGCCATAAGGTCGTACCAGCCCTTGGAGGGGGCGTTTGAGGACAGGTCGTAGCCGATGAGAAAAAGACGGCGGGTTTCATCGTAAAGGGGGGTGAAATCCATGGCGTCAAACAGGGCGTCGGCCCGCCGGGCCAGATCCGGACGGCCATATTCGTTCATGCCGCCCCGGAAGGCGATGAGGCAGGCGGCCAGGTTGCCGCTGTCCACGGTGGAGATATATTTGGGGGAAAGTCCCTGCAGCGTGCGTGTATCGTACCAGTTGAAAAGGTGGCCGTGCCACTTGGGCAGGGCTTCGACGGTGGTCAGCATGCGTTCAATCAGCCGCATGACGCCGCCCTGCTCGGCGATGCCCAGGTCAAGGGCGGCAATGGCCGAGACGAGAGCCAGGCCGATGTTGGTGGGAGAAGTTCGGCGGGCCACGCCCAGGGGCGGCTGTTCCTGCCAGTTGTCCGGCGGCAGGAAATGGTCGGATTCGGTGCAAAACGTTTCAAAGTATTGCCACATCTCCCGGGAGCGCGCGATCAGATACTGCTGATCCTGTTCGGGAACCGGTCCCGGTCCCGGCGCGCGCCTGCCCAGGGAGAGGGCAAAAAGGGGGGAGAACAGCCAGATGATTCCCGCCGCACGGCCGATGATGGCAGTGGAGAGCAGCAATGCGGCCGCGCCGGAAAAACCGGCGAACCACATGAAGGCATAATATGCGGCCGGGCCGTTTTTGCCGGAGGATTCCGACTGGGCGGCAGTCTGCCACGACAGCATACGCCTGTGGGAAATCACCATTCGCCAGAGGGAAGTCAGAATGGCTGAAGCGCAGACCCATGCGTCCACGGGCAGAAGGATAAGCCGGACAAGGGTCTGGATCAGGGCGCCGCCCGCGCCGTGGATAATGGTGCTGTGATAGCGGACATGGGCCTCATCCTCCGGACGCAGGGAGTATTCCGCCAGCGTCAGCAGAAGGCGGGAGGCGATGGCCAGAAGGGCCGCGGCGGCGGCGATGGCCGTTCCCCCCTCCGGCAGAAGAAAACCGGCAAAGATCGCCGCGAAGGTCATGGGGGACACAAGGCTTCGGCGCAGGCAGTCCAGCAGCTTCCAGCGGTCCACATCTGAAATGTATCTTCCGCGGCCCAGAATGAAAGGGCAGTTTTGCCAGTCGCCCCGGGTCCAGCGATGCATTCTGCGGTAATAGGACAGGGGGGAGGCGGGAAAGCCGTCCATCAGCTCGGTGTCGTTCATATAGCCGCCGCGCAGGATCGCCCCCTCCACGGCGTCGTGTGAGAGGATCAGGTTTTCCGGAAGGTCGCCGGTGCAGTCAATAAGGGCCGCCGCATCAATGATGCCCTTGCCGGCAAAGCCGCCCCGCCCGAAAAGATCCATATACAGCTCGCCGCAGGAGGAGCCGTAGGGGTCGCAGCCGCCCTGTCCGGCGAAGAGCCTGGAAAACCCGCTTGCCGTGGCGGAGGACAGCTCTACGCCCATCCGCGGGTGGATGATACCGAAGCCCGAGGTAACGGCGCGCTTTTTCGTATCGATCACCGGGGTGTTTAATGGGTGCAGCATGGCGCCGATCAATTCTTTTCCGGTTCCGGGCATCAGCCGCGTATCCGCGTCCAGGGTCAGGATATAGCGGGCGCCGCCCAGCAGGGCGGGGTTTCCGGAAAGCACGTCCAGCCCGACGCCTTTCCCCTTGATAAGGCGCGCAAGGGCCAGCAGAGCGCCGCGTTTGCGCTCAAAGCCCATCCAGATTTTATCGGTTTTATTATAGCTCCTCTGCCGGCAGAAAAGGAAAAAGCCTCCGCCGTATTTTTCATTCAGCCCGTCAATGGCATCCTTCGCGGCGGAGATGGCTTCCGGGTCTCCGGGCAGCGTTTTTTCCGGCCCCTCGGGCAGGTCGGCCAGCAGGCCGAAGAGCAGGTTTTTTCCGCAGTCGCGGTTTGCCAGCCTGAATTCCTCCAGACGGCAGGCCAGGGCTGGGCCGGACTTTGGGGAGGTCAGCAGCACCGAGACCACGCAGACGGTTTTGCCTTCGGGCGGCACGCCGTCCTTCAGGGCCATCCGCGGGATGCGGCGGGGCGGAACAAGCTTTGATATAAAAAAATCCAGAATGTTCTTTACAAGCTCCGAGACGGGCAGAATAAGCAAAAAGGCCGCCGCCGCGCTGTTGGCGGCAAAACCGGCAAGTAGGGAAAAAAACAGTGTCAGCAGGATATTTGCGGAGATATACAGCCCGCCCCGGCGTTCTTTGGCGGGGTTTCCAAGGGGCTTTACGAAAAGCCAATAACCCACGTGCCGCCCCTGGCCGGCGCTGTTTTCCGACAGCTTCAGAACGTCACGGGCAAGCCGCTGCTCGTCGTGGCCGGTTGCCTGGGCGAGCCGGGTCACCCTGCGCCTGTAAAGATCCCGCGTGCGCTCGTCCATAAGCGGATAAATCCCCGCGGGGTCCTGCCTGAAAATTTTTTCAGTTAGGTCCACCCGCTCCAGCAGCTCGGAAAGATCCAGGTTTCCCAGCAGCCGGAGGGAAGTTATGATGGCCGCCAGTTCCTTGTCGCGCTTGTCCGGGCCGGCCGTACAAATATCGGCCACTTCCTTCACCAGCGCCGCCTTGATGCCGGGAACCAGCAGCGAAAGCTCCGTCCGGGACAGGGGCAGGACGGTCTGGAACCCGGTGATGAAGGCTTCTATGCGCTCCGCCGTGATTTCTCCCATCCCGGAGCGGACGAGTGCGCCGCAGGCCTCCGTCAGCAGGGGGCCGTCGGATGTATTTCGCAGGCGTCCCGCGGCCTTCAGCTCCTCAATGGCGTATCTGCCCTCGCGCTGGACCAGATACCAGTTGTCCAGGAGCCATTCGGCGGCGCCCGGAACCTCGGACGCCGCCCGGTATTTACTTTCAAGCTGACTATGAATGCGGCCAATCCGCGCCAGGGCGGCGTTCAGCTCGCGGGCCGTGCGCTTTGCGGGCGCTTCCCCGGAAAGTTGCAGGCGGCGGGCCGTGCTCTCTCCGAAAGAAGGCAGCTTTTCGGGCTCTATATACAATCCGGAACCGGGACTGGTCATGTTGAAACCTCCGATACTTGTGGATAAAGCATATTTTTCCCACAGCGGCGAAGGATATACTGTTTTTCAGAAAGACTTGACATTATGGCTGTATCCGGATATAATCATCACGGCTGTAAAGGAACAATGGTTTACACCAAGGAGGTGGAACCGTGGCGGATGATACCGTTTTTCGTACGATGCTGTTCGATTTTTATGGCGAACTGCTTACGGAAAAGCAGCGCGAATACTTCGATCTTCACTGCAACAGCGATCTGTCTCTGGCGGAAATCGCCGAGCAGACCGGCATATCGCGCCAGGGTGTGTGGGATATTATTAAGCGTGCCGAGGGCACCCTGCGCGGGATCGAGGAAAAGACCGGGCTCATGCGCAGGTTCAGTGAGCGCCGGGACGCAATCCTGGAGATCGAAAGCGATCTGAAGACCCTGTGCCGGATCACGGAAGGGCAAGCGCGGGATCTGGCGGAGACGGCGCTTGCGAAACTTAAACTGCTGGAGGATTAAAGATGGCGTTTGAGAGCCTTTCCGAAAAACTGAATGCCGCCTTCAGGAAGCTGCGCGGCAAGGGCCGCCTCTCGGAGGCGGACGTGAAAGAGGCAATGCGCGAGGTGCGCCTGGCTCTGCTGGAGGCCGACGTGAGCTACAAGGTCGTCAAAGATTTTGTAAAAGCCGTTACCGTCCGTGCCTGCGGGGCGGATGTTCTGGAGAGCCTGTCGCCGGCCCAGATGGTGATTAAGATTGTCAACGAGGAGTTGCGCGCCCTTATGGGCGGCGAGAACCGGAAGCTGAACATCTCCTCGAAATCCCCCAGCGTCTGCATGCTCGTGGGCCTTCAGGGCGCGGGTAAAACCACCAACGGCGCGAAGCTGGCGGCATATATGAAAAAGCAGGGAAAGCGCCCCCTTCTGGCCGCCTGCGACGTTTACCGTCCCGCGGCGATCAAACAGCTGGAAACCGTGGGCGCCCAGTTGGATATCCCTGTTTTCCAGATGGGGCAGAGCAGCCCGGTGGAGATCGCCAAGGCCGCCATAGCCCATGCAAAAAAGCACGGCAACGACCTGGTGTTTCTGGATACCGCAGGCCGCCTGCATATCGACGAGGCGCTGATGACTGAGCTGATCGAGATCAAGGCTGCGACGGAGCCCGCGGAGATTCTGCTGGTTGTGGACGCCATGACCGGTCAGGACGCGGTGAACGCCGCCACCGCCTTTAACGATGCGCTGAATATCACGGGCGTGATGCTCACCAAGCTGGACGGCGACGCCAGGGGCGGCGCGGCTCTTTCCGTAACGGCCGTCACCGGCAAGCCGGTAAAATACGCGGGAATCGGCGAAAAGCTGGATCAGATCGAGCCGTTCCATCCCGACCGTATGGCCGGCCGCATCCTCGGAATGGGCGACGTCCTCACACTTATTGAAAAAGCCGAACAGAGCTTTGATGAAAAAAAGGCCGCCGAAATGGCGGAAAGGCTGCGGCACAATAAATTTACCCTGTCCGATTATTACGAGCAGCTGGTATCCCTGAAGGGGATGGGCTCCATGGAGGATCTGGCGGGAATGATTCCGGGGATGGACGCAAAGGCGCTCAAGGGCGCGTCCTTCGATGAAAAGGCCCTGTCCCGGACCGAGGCGATTATCCTTTCCATGACGACCAGAGAGCGGGATAATCCCGGAGTTCTCAACAGCTCCAGGAAAAAGCGAATCGCCGCGGGAAGCGGGACCAGCGTAGTGGACATTAACCGGCTCCTCAAGCAGTACGACATGATGCAGCAGATGGTCAGGCAGATGGCCGGCAGCGGCAAAAGGATGAAAAAATTCGGGAAAATGGGAGCCATACCCGGACTCGGCTTTTAACGCAAGGGGAAAAACGCCCCGGGCGCTAAACATACAATCGATAAACATGGAGGTGAAAATACATGGTAAAGATCAGACTTCGCAGAATGGGCGCAAAGAAAAATCCTTTTTACAGGATCGTCGTCGCCGATTCCCGCACTTCGCGCGACGGCAGGTTTATTGAGGAGATCGGCACCTACGATCCCCTGGCCGACAGCGATAAGCTCAAGGTTGACCTGGATCGCGCAAAATACTGGGTCGCCAACGGCGCACAGCCAACCGATACCGTCAGAGCCCTGCTGAAGAAGGCGGAAGCTTAAGCGCGGCAGCATAAATAAGGAGCATCCGGATGAAAGAACTACTGACCTATATTGTACAGAGCCTCGTCGAAAAGCCCGACGAAGTCTCGGTGACCGAGCGCGCCGGCTCCGGAGAGACCGCTTTTGAAGTGAGGGTCTCCGAATCCGATATGGGCAAGGTCATAGGCCGTCAGGGCAGGATAGTCAAGGAAATCCGTATCCTGATGAAGGCCGTTGCCCAGAGAAAGGGCAAGAAGGTTTCGGTCGAAATCCTCGACTGATTTTGTCCAAGGGGGGTTTTCCCCCTTGGTGCTCTGTCTGCGTTGAAAGGATCGGCTTTATGCCGCGGGCTGCCGTGAAATGCTATTGGCGGAGGGAATCCCCGCCGTTTTTAGTAATGACAGGCAGCGGGGCGGGCTTTGCCGCCCGCGGAACACAAATGCCGTTGGTGGTGCCATGAAAGAGAAGTTCATCGAGGCCGGGGAGATTGTCAATACCCATGGTGTCAGGGGAGAAGTAAGCATATTCCCCTGGACAGACTCGGCCGAGTTTTTACGACGCTTTAAAACACTGTATATTGATGAAAAACCCATGACGGTGACAGCCTCACGGATTCATAAGAACAGGCTTCTTGTGCATCTGGAGGGTGTGGCGGACGTGAGCGAAGCCATGCGGCTGAAAGGGAAGGTCGTCAAGATAGACCGGCAGGACGCTCGCCTGCCTGAAGGCGCCTATTTCCTCCAGGATCTTATGGGTGCCCGCGTGCTCGGGGAAGACGGCGCGGAGATTGGTGTGCTTACGGAGATTATCGAGACTCCTGCAAATCAGATTTATGTTGTCCGGGGTGCGGCGGAGCACCTGATACCGGCTGTCCCCGAATTTATTATGTCAACCGATGCAGACACGGGGACAATCATCGTGCGGCTGATCGAAGGAATGTGAGATGGCATACAGAATAGATATCATGACCTTATTTCCGGATAGTATGCGGGGGGTTCTGGGAGAGAGCATCCTGGGCCGTGCGGCAAAGAAAGGCGCAATTGAGATCAATTGCGTCCAGATACGCGACTATACCGAAAATAAGCAGATGCAGGTGGATGATTATCCATATGGCGGCGGCTGGGGCCTCATTATGATGGCTCAGCCGCTTAAATCATGTTTAGAGGATATTATGTCAACCGCAGGCGGAAGAAGGAGTCGTGTGATCTATCTCTCTCCCCAGGGAAAAACCTTTACCCAGGCGGAGGCCAGGCGGTTAAAGCAGGATTACGATCATCTGGTGCTGGTATGCGGGCACTACGAAGGGGTGGACGAGCGGTTAATCGAGGCCTGCGTGGACGAAACGCTGAGTCTGGGGGATTTTGTCCTGACGGGAGGGGAGATTGCCGCCATGGCCGTTGCGGACTGCGTTTGCCGGATGGTGCCCGGAGTTCTGGCGGACGAAGCGTGCTTCACGGGGGAGAGCCATTGGGACGGTCTTCTGGAATATCCCCAATACACCCGCCCGGAGGTCTGGGAGGGACGAGCCGTGCCGGAGGTCCTGCTGACGGGAGACCACGGCAAGGTCACCGCGTGGCGAAGGCGAAAGCAGCTTGAGCGGACGTTGGACAGAAGGCCGGATATGTTTGAAAGGCTTGAGCTGACGGATAAAACCGATCTCAGGCTTCTTGAGGAAATCAGGGCAGAACGCTCGCCGGAAGCCCAAAGGCCGGTTTTCGACTTTCGCCGGGCGGAGCCGGAGGACATGGACAATATACTGGAGATGGCGGCGGATGCCTCCGAGTACCTGCGCTTTCAGGGCGTGGATCAATGGCAGAACGGGTATCCGAGCCGGGAGGCCTTCGCCCGGGACATTTCTCTTGGGCAGGGCTGGCTGTTCACCTGCGGCGGGAAGGCTGCGGCGTATGCCGCTCTTTCTATGGCCCATGAGGATACGTACGACACGATTGACGGCGCGTGGCTGACGGATATGGATGGATATGCCGCCGTCCACCGGGTGATGATAGCGGCCGATTACCGGGGTACCGGCGTTGGGAGGGAAATCTTTTCCCTTGCCGAGGACCTTGCCGCCGGAAACGGCCGGGTGTCGGTAAGAGTGGATACGCACCGCGAGAACGGACCCATGCTCGGACTTCTGGCGAAGCTGGGTTACCGACGGTGCGGCGTTATCCGCCTGGTTGCGAGCGACGGCAACGATCCCCATCGCGACGCATTTGAAAAAATAGTATTGGAATAAGGATAGAAATATGGTTATCGGTATTGATATGGGCGCCTCCTCAGTCAAGCTTTGCGGGCTGCAGGGAGAGCATATTGTCTTTACGCATTATGAGAATGGGGGAGAGACAAACGTCCCGGCGCTTGCGGACAGGCTGGGCATTCGTTTCGAGAAGGCCGAAACCGTGGCCCTGACCGGGCTTTCCGCCCGCAAATCGGGACTGGAGGGCCGGGGGATTCCCCTCAAATACATCCCGGAGCCGGATGCGATCGGCGCCGGCGCGGTCTGGCTGTCAGGCAGGGATAATGCCATTATTTCCAGCATTGGTACCGGGACGGCCTTTGTTTTGGCCAGAAACGGCGTATATAAGCATCTGTGCGGTACCGGTGTGGGCGGCGGCACCCTTAGAGGGCTTGCCCAGCGCATGTTCGGCATTTCGGATATGACTGAATTCGGAAATCTGGCTGCATCTGGAAATGCCGACGCTGTGGATCTTCTCATCGGTGACTTTATTAAGGGGGACTACGGGATACTTGACCCCGAGCTGACCGCCTCGAATCTGGCCCGGCTCAACGACGCGGCCACCGACGCGGATTGGGCGGCCGGCATTACGAACATGGTGCTCCAGACCATTGGGACGATGTCCATGCTGGCCTGCCACGGCCATGGCGCGTCCTGCATTCTGATAACCGGCGCCGTAGCCGGCACCCCGCTTTCCCAGGTGAATTTCGAGAAATTTACATCAATTTACGGGACTGAATTCATCATACCCGCGCACAGCGAATGCGCTACGGTCATCGGCGCGGCGAGGCTTGCTTTATGGAACTGACCAATCCCAGTCAGATCAGGGCTTTGCTGGAGCGCCACGGCTTTCATTTTTCAAAATCCATGGGACAAAATTTTCTGATAGCCTCATGGGTGCCCGAGCGCATGGCGGAAGTCTGTGAGCTGGATGGCGAAACCGGCGTTTTGGAGGTGGGGCCGGGGGTGGGGTGTTTGACAGCCCGGCTGGCCCAGGCAGCGGGGAAGGTCGTCGCCATCGAACTGGATAAGAGCCTGAAGCCGGTTTTGCAGGAGACATTGGCCGGCTGCGACAATGTGGAGATCGTATTCGGCGACGCGATGAAGCAGGACTTATGTAAACTTATTTCGGATCGGATGAAGGGCCGCAGACCCGTTGTATGCGCGAATTTACCCTATAATATGACGTCTCCGCTATTAGCAAAGTTCATTGATACGCAATGCTTTGATTGCATTACGGTCATGGTACAGCGGGAGGCCGCGCAAAGAATTTGCGCGAAGGCGGGAACTTCCGAATACGGGATGTTCACGGTTTATGTAAACTGGAATTGCGAGGCGGAGCTTCTTTTCAATGTTTCGCCGGACTGCTTTATGCCCCGGCCGAAGGTCGTGTCAAGCGTCATCAGGCTTCGCCCGCGTAAAGCGCCGCCCGCACAGGTTACCGACGAGCAGCTGATGTTCCGGGTTGTCAAGGCCGCTTTCGGCCAGCGGCGAAAGATGCTTTGCAACGCACTGTCAAAGGGTCTTCCCGACTTTCCCAAGGACAGAATATCTGCGGCAATTGAATCTTGCGGCCTGGATCCGCGAATAAGGGGGGAGAGCCTGGATTTTTCCGCTTTTGCCGAGCTTGCAAATCATCTTGTACAGTGATAAACTTTCTAAAAAAAATCCTTGCGCATAGAATACTCATATGCTATGCTAGAAAAAATGTATGTAACGTCTGTATTGACTATAATACGTTGATGAGGACAGATGAATTTTGATCTCATGATGAAAGGATTAAAAAGATGAGCAAGAAATACGTTTACCTGTTTTCGGAAGGAAACGCCGGCATGCGTGAACTACTCGGCGGCAAAGGCGCCAATCTGGCCGAAATGACGAATATCGGAATGCCGGTACCCCAGGGATTCACTGTAAGCACAGAGGCTTGTACCCAGTATTATAATGATGGCGGAAAGATATCTCCCGAGATCGAGGCGGAGATATTCGAATATCTTGCCAAGATGGAGAAGCTGGTCGGCAAGCGCTTTGGAGACAGGGAGAATCCCCTGCTGGTATCCGTGCGCTCCGGGTCCCGGGCCTCTATGCCCGGCATGATGGACACCATACTTAACCTTGGGATTAATGACAGCGTCGCCGAAAGCCTCGCCGCAATGAGCGGCAACCCCCGCTGGGCGTATGACAGCTATCGCCGCTTCATCATGATGTTCTCCGACGTGGCCATGGGCTATAACCGGAAAAAGTTTGATCTTGTGATGGATGAGCTTAAGGAAAAACGCGGTGTGCAGTTTGACGCCGGCCTCACGGCTGAAGATATGCAGGAGCTTGTAGAACGCTTCAAGGCCATTTATAAGGAAGAGGCCGGAGAGAATTTCCCTCAGGATCCGAAGGTGCAGCTGATGGCCGCCGTCCGCGCCGTCTTCGGCAGCTGGATGAACGACCGGGCTGTCTCTTACCGCCGCATGAACGATATTCCCGGCTCCTGGGGCACCGCCGTTAATGTCCAGATGATGGTTTTCGGCAATATGGGCGATGACTCCGGAACCGGCGTCGCCTTCTCCCGGGATCCCGCCAACGGTGAAAACACCCTCTACGGCGAATTCCTCATGAATGCCCAGGGTGAGGACGTGGTGGCCGGTATCCGGACCCCGCAGACCATCGACCAGCTGCGTGACACGAATAAAACGGCCTACGATCAGTTTGCCGAGGTGGCCCGGAACCTTGAAAAGCATTACAAGGATATGCAGGATATGGAGTTCACCATTGAAAAGGGCAAGCTCTATATGCTCCAGACGAGAAATGGCAAGCGTACGGCCCAGGCCGCCCTCAGGATTGCCGCGGATATGGTGGAGGAGGGGCTGTGCACCAAGGCGGAGGCACTGCTTAAAATCGAGCCTAACCAGCTGAATTCCCTGTTGCACCCGCAGTTTGACATCGCTGCCCTTAAAGCCGCGAAACCTGTGGCCAACGGGCTTGCCGCTTCGCCCGGGGCTGCCAGCGGAGCAGTCTATTTTACAGCTGAATCGGCCAAGGCCGCCGCGAAGAACGGCCCCGTGCTTCTTGTGCGCAACGAGACCAGCCCCGAGGATATTGAGGGCATGGCCGCCGCCAAGGGCATCCTCACGGCTACCGGCGGCAGGACCAGCCACGCGGCGGTTGTTGCCCGGGGCATGGGCACCTGCTGTGTGGCGGGCTGCGGCGCCCTGCGCATCAATGAGGAAGGCAAATATCTTAAGATCGGCGATATCCGGGTGAACGAAGGCGACATTATGTCTCTGGACGGTTCTACCGGCAACGTTTACATAGGCGCCGTCAAAACCGTGGACGCGACGATTTCCGGCGATTTCGCCACGGTTATGGGCTGGGCGGACAGCATCCGCAAGCTGAATGTGCGCACCAATGCCGACACCCCCAGGGACGCGGAGAACGCCATCAAGCTGGGGGCCGAGGGCATCGGTCTTACCCGGACCGAGCACATGTTCTTTGATGTGGACCGTATCCCCGCCATGCGCGAGATGATCCTTTCGGATACGGTCGAACAGCGCAGAGCCGCCCTGGCCAAGCTGCTTCCCATGCAGCGGGGCGACTTTGAGGGCATCTTCAGGGCCATGGCGGAGCGTCCGGTGACCATCCGACTGCTGGACCCCCCCCTTCATGAGTTCCTGCCCACCAACGAGGAGGACATCCAGGATTTGGCGGATGACATGGGGCTGACCTTTGAGCACCTGAAAGGCACCATCCGCAGCCTCCACGAATCGAACCCGATGATGGGCTTCCGGGGCTGCCGCCTGCCCGTCAAATATCCCGAAATTGCCGAGATGCAGACCCGGGCCATCATTGAGGCCGCCGTCAACGTCAAGAAGGAAACAGGCTGGAACATCATTCCTGAGATCATGATCCCCCTGACATGCGAAATCCGGGAGCTGAAATATGTGTCCAATATTGTCAGGCAGACCGCCGACCGCGCCATTGCGGAAAGCGGCGTTGCCCTGGAATATCTGGTGGGCACCATGATTGAAATCCCCCGGGCGGCGCTGACTGCGGATGAAATCGCCACAGACGCGGATTTCTTCAGCTTCGGCACCAACGATCTGACCCAGATGACCTTCGGCTTCTCCCGGGACGACGCGGGCAAGTTCCTGCCGTCCTACTACGAAAACAATATCCTGGAAAACGACCCCTTCGAGCGCCTTGACCAGATCGGCGTGGGCAAGCTTGTGGATATGGCCTGCAGGCTGGGGAGGCAGACACGCCCGGATCTCCACCTGGGCATCTGCGGCGAACACGGCGGAGAGCCTTCCTCGGTGGAATTCTGCCATCGGACGGGGCTGGACTATGTGTCCTGCTCACCATTCCGCGTGCCGATTGCCCGTCTTGCCGCCGCCCAGGCGCAGATTAAGACGCCAAGAGAATAAACAGCCGTCCCATCCGGGGCGAATTGAACAGCGCGCCGCGCAAGCGGCGCGCTGTTTTTATTTTCGCGCGGGAAAACGCCTGCCGTATGCTTGCCGCGGCCAATATTGTCACCCATTAAAAAATAAAGGTTGACAATGTGGGTGTCCATTTGCTACATTTAACCTATCGCATCGGATTGGGGTTGAAGACATGGGAAGAAAACGATCCGCCCTCGGAAGAACCGCCGGCATGGCCTATACGGCGCTGTTTGCCGTCCTCCTGGCGGTGTGCGCCTGGATTGCGGTTCCGGCCCCCGTACCATTTACCCTGCAGACCTTCGCGGTATTTTGCGCCATGGGTATGTTGGGGGGAAAACGGGGGACGGCCTGCGCCCTGCTTTATATTTTTCTGGGGATGGCGGGGATTCCGGTGTTTTCGGGTTTTGCCGGCGGCGTCGGCGTGCTGTTCGGCGCGACAGGGGGGTATATTGTGGGCTTTATCTTCTTGGGCCTGACCTATTGGCTGATTACCGGATGCTTCGGCTACAGCGCCGCCGTGACGGCTGCCGCAATGATTCTGGGGCTTCTGGTCTGCTATGCCTTCGGGACGGTGTGGTTCATGGCGGTTTACGCCCGGGCTTCCGGGCCAATCGGCCTGGGAACCGCCCTGGGCTGGTGCGTGATTCCGTTTATTATCCCGGACGCGGTCAAGCTGGCTCTTGCCCTGGCGCTGACTAAAAGGCTGAAAAAATACATCGGCGTATGAGTTTTGCGCCGGGAGATAAGAAATCCGGGGACAGCTTTTTGCCGTCCCCGGACTTCTTAGACGGGCCGTACGCTGATTTCTCCGCTGGTCAGCGTTTCTGTGCCACCGTCGTCATTTCTTATGAGCAGCCCGCCGTTTTCATCGATTCCGACGGCTGTGGCCTGCCGGAAGACGCCGTTTTGGCAATAGGCAATCCGCTTTCCCAAAACCATGGATCGGGCGCGGTAATCCTCCAGATAGGATTTGTCGGACAGATCCGCGGCCAGCGCCATAATCTGGTTTATGATCTCGGCGGCCAGCCGGTTGCGCGTCAGGCCGGAGGGCTCCAGAGCCGCCGCGATGCCGTTCAGTTCCTCGGGAAGCTCCACGGCGCTGACATTGACGCCGATTCCCACGATCACGCTTTGAATCGTCCCGGTTTCGACGTCCATGATCGCCTCGGTGAGTATGCCGCAAATCTTCCCGCCGTCGAGAAAAATATCGTTGACCCATTTAATCAGGGGCTTTTTATCCGTCAGCTTTTCGATTGCCCGCACCACGGCCACGGCGGCCGCGGTGGTTATGGACACCGGGTTTGCAGCTCCGGGCCCCGGGTGTATGGCGAGCGTCATGTAAATGCCCGCCCGGCTGGGAGAATAGAACCGCCGCCCGTTCCGGCCCCGGCCCCCGGTCTGATGCTCGGCGGCGACGAGAAAATTCTCCCGCCGCCCGTCCGCCAGCATCCGTTTGGCCTCATTGTTTGTGGAGTCTGTTTCCTTGAAGACAAAGACGCGAAGCCCCTTCGCCCCGGCGGCAAGATGGCGGCTTATCCCCTCGGCGGACAGCAGGTCGCTGCTTTCCGAGAGCCGGTATCCCCGGTTGGTGCCGGAGAGGATCTCGTGTCCATCCTTTCTCAGCGCGTTTATCCCTTTCCAGACGGCGTTTCTCGAAACCCCCAGCTTTTCAGCCAGCTTCTGGCCGGAAAGATCCGTGTTCCGGCTGGCCTCCAGCTCGGCCAGCAAAGAGCGTTTCAGCGACATGGCTTTTCCTCCCGGTTTCATGGATATCGGCTGCCCTGCATTGCTTATCACTGGCTTCTATTATTTGCCGGGTTTAGGGAATTGTCAATTCCTAAGAACCGGGATTGACAAAGATTGCAAAAAATAATAATGTATGTGCATGGAGAAAAGGATTTGGGGATAGTCCGCGAAATGCCGCTTTATACCGCCGCGTATTCCGGCGGCCGGGCGCCGAACAGAAACCGGTTTTTTTTCACACATTGTGACATACTATCAAAACTCAAGGAGGCGCATGAAATGACGGAAATTAAAAAAATCCCCGCCACAGACGAGGAACTCGGCCTGATGGATGCTTATTGGAGGGCCGCTAACTATCTTTCCGCGTGCCAGCTCTATCTGCTGGACAATCCGCTTCTGGAAAAACCTCTCAGTGAGGAGCAGATAAAAAAGAAAATCGTCGGGCATTGGGGTACCGTACCCGGGCAGAACTTCATTTATACGCACTTGAACCGGGTCATCAGGGATTATGATCTGAATATGATTTATATTTCCGGGCCGGGGCACGGCGGCAACGCCATGGTCGCCCAGGACTGGCTGGACGGCAGCTACGAGGAGGTCTACCCCAACATAACGCGGGATCGGGAGGGTATGCAAAGGCTGTTCAAGCAGTTTTCGTTTCCCGGAGGAATCCCCTCCCACGTAGCGCCGGAAACCCCCGGCTCGATCAACGAGGGGGGCGAGCTGGGATACAGTCTGACACACGCTTTCGGCGCGGTTACGGATAATCCCGGGCTTGTGGCCGCCTGCGTCGTGGGCGACGGCGAAGCGGAGACGGGGCCGCTGGCCACCAGCTGGCATCTTAATAAGTTTCTGAATCCCGGGACCGACGGCGCCGTTCTCCCTATCCTGCACCTGAACGGATATAAAATTGCCAATCCAACCGTGTTCGCGCGCATACCCCACGAGGAACTGGAGTGGTTTTTCAAGGGCTGCGGCTGGAAGCCGTATTTCGTGGAAGGCTCCGATCCCATGGAAATGCACCGGAAGATGTCCGATACGCTTGATCAGTGCATCGGGGAGATGCTGATCATCCAGAGGCGGGCCAGACAGGGCGGGGAGACCGCCCGCCCCAGGTGGCCGATGATCATCCTGCGGACGCCGAAGGGTTGGACGGGGCCGAAGGTGGTTGACGGCAAGCAGGTGGAGGGCAGCTTCCGGGCCCATCAGGTTCCGATTCAGCCCGATTCGGCGGAGCATATACGGCAGATTGAGGAATGGCTGAAGAGCTACAGGCCGTGGGAACTGTTTGACAAGGGCGGGCGGCCGAGGCAGGAGCTGCTTGATTTTGCGCCGAAGGGCAACAGGCGCATGGGCGCAAATCCTCATGCCAACGGCGGACTGCTGCTGCGCGACCTGCGCATACCGGATTTCCGCGGGTATGGGATAGAGGTTCCGTATCCCGGCAGCGTTGACGAGCAGGATATGGCAGTTCTGGGCGATTTTATACGGGACATTTATAGGCTGAATGCAGAATCGCGCAATTTTCGTGTTTTCGGTCCCGACGAGACGGCGTCAAACCGGCTCACGCCGGTTTTCGAGGAAACCGGCAGGGCCTGGAACGGTAAATTTGTGGATGACGACGAGTTCCTCTCCCGGGACGGCCGGGTGATGGACTCGATGCTTTCCGAGCATGTCTGCCAGGGGCTGCTGGAGGGTTACCTCCTCACCGGCCGACATGGTGTTTTCAACAGCTATGAGGCGTTTATCCGGATCGTGGACTCCATGTTCGCCCAGCACGCCAAGTGGCTGAAGGTCTGCAACCAGCTGCCCTGGCGGATGAAGATCGCCTCGCTGAACTATATTCTCACCTCCAACGTCTGGCAGCAGGATCACAACGGATTTACCCATCAGGACCCGGGCTTTCTCGACCATGTGGCCAATAAAAAAGCCGACGTTGTCCGGCTCTACCTGCCTCCGGACGCCAACTGCCTGCTGTCTGCCTTCAATCACTGTGTGAGAAGCCGCAACTATGTGAACGTGATTGTGGCCTCGAAGCATCCCAGGCCCCAGTGGCTGACCATGGATCAGGCCGTGAAGCACTGTACCCAGGGTATCGGCATATGGCAGTGGGCAAGCACGGACGAGGGTGTGGAGCCGGATATCGTCATGGCCTGCTGCGGCGATACGCCCACGCTGGAGACCCTGGCCGCCGTGACAATCCTGCGCGAGGCTTTCCCGGAGCTTCGGATGCGCGTGGTCAACGTGGTGGATCTGATGCGGCTTCAGCCGGCGGAGGAACATCCACACGGGCTTTCCAGGCAGGAGTATAACGCGATCTTCACGAAGGATAAGCCGATCCTGTTCGCCTTCCACGGCTATCCCTCTCTGATTCACGAGATGACCTACCGGCGGGACAATAAGAATATCCATGTGCGCGGCTATATCGAGGAGGGTACTATTACCACGCCTTTTGATATGCGCGTACTCAACAGAATCGACCGGTTCAACCTGGTCCAGACGGCGATCTATTACCTGCCGCAGCTGGGTAACCGGGGCTCATACCTGATCCAGCAGATGAAGGATAAGCTGGTGGCCCATAAGCAGTATATCGCCGAGTACGGCGTTGATCTTCCTGAAGTTGCCGACTGGAGATGGCATCGCGAGAATTAAGCAATAAGCCGGCGGGCTCGCCGGCTTATTGCTATCTCGTGTAATTATCTGCGGAAATCAGGGGACAATATTTACAAAATCACGGTTGACATTCCGGTCTCCTGATAATATAATTGGTGCTTGTTAATGGTAATAAATATTGGCGTGGACAGTGGCGTTCACCGATACCCCAAGGGCCGAAGAGCCCTCTTTCGGCGTCGGGAGCGTCAATTTTTTATTTGGGGGAGCTGCCCGAAAACACAGGCCGTATGGGTTTGAGCTTGACTAAGATCATGGAAAGCAAGGGAGAAAAAACATGAAAAATGAAACTGTGCTGATCGTCGATTTCGGCGGGCAGTATAAAGAACTCATTGCGCGGCGTGTCCGGGAATGCGGCGTCCATTCTCTGATTGTGCCGTGCGGGATTACTGCGGATGAGGCGCGCCGGCACGAACCGATCGGCCTGATTTTCACAGGCGGGCCGGACAGCGTTTACCTGGATGGCGCCCCTACATGCACCCCCGAGCTTCTGGATCTGGGCATTCCGGTTCTCGGCATCTGCTATGGGATGCAGCTTATGTGCCGGCTGCTGGGGGGAGAGGTTTCCCCTGCTGAAAAAAGCGAATACGGGGCCGTTGACGCAGCCCTGGAGGCATCCTCCGGGCTGTTTCACGGTTTTTCCGGCGAATATAAAGTCCTTATGAGCCATACGGACAGGGTCACCCGTATGCCGGAGGGGTTTCGGGTCACGGCCCGCAGCGCCCTGTGTCCGATAGCGGGGATGGAGAATGAGAAGGCCGGTTATTACGGCGTCCAGTTCCACCCGGAGACGGACAGAACTCATGACGGCGCGGAGATCATCAGGAACTTCCTGTATCGGATCTGCGGCGCTTCCGGGGATTACAGCATGGAAGACTATATGAAAAAGCAGGTTGCCGAGGCCCGGAGCCGGGTAGGGAAAAAGCGCGTGCTTCTGGCGCTATCCGGCGGTGTGGACTCCTCGGTCTGCGCGGCGCTGCTGAGCGAGGCGCTTCCGGGTCAGCTGACCTGCATATATATCGACCATGGCTTCATGCGCAAGAACGAGACGGACGAGGTACGCGCCGTATTTGAGAAGAAGGATCTGAATTTCATCCATATCGACGCCCGGTCGCGGTTTCTCAAGCGTCTGGAGGGCGTAACCGATCCGGAGACCAAGCGCAAGCGCATCGGGGCCGAATTTGTCCGCGCCTTTGAGGACGCCGCGAAGACATGCGGGAATCCGGAGTTTCTCGCCCAGGGCACCATTTATCCCGACATTGTGGAGTCCGGCAAGCATTCCGCCGTAATCAAGAGCCATCATAACGTGGGCGGGCTGCCGGAGGAGATGGGGTTTGAAGGGATTATCGAGCCGCTTTCCGGCCTCTTCAAGGACGAGGTGCGGAAAATCGGGCTGATACTGGGCCTGCCGAAAAAGCTGGTGTACCGGCAGCCGTTCCCCGGCCCGGGTCTTGCCATCAGAATCATCGGCGAGGTTACGGAGAAGAAGCTTGGCATTCTCCGGGAGGCGGACGCGATTTTGCGCGAGGAGATCGGAAAATCCCGGGCGAAGGCAGACCAGTACTTTGCAGTTCTGACCGATACCAGAAGCGTCGGCGTGATGGGGGATGCCCGCACCTACGATTATGTGCTGGCGCTGCGCGCCATCCGCACCAACGACTTTATGACCGGTGAATTCGCGCGGCTGCCCTATCCGCTGCTGGCCAGGATTTCCTCCAGAATAACCAACGAAGTGGGCGGCATCAATCGTGTGGTGTACGACGTCACCGGCAAGCCCCCTGCCACCATTGAATGGGAATAAGCATTTAATCGCAATTGTGCTTCAACGGCTAAAATTTTTAAAGATGCGGGAATGGTAATATGAATATGTTTAATAATTTAAAAGAAGCCAGACAGTTTTGCGCAGACAATGAGATTAAAATGGTTGATTTTATGATGATCGACCTGGACGGACGCTGGCGGCATCTCACCATGCCGGTCGGCAGGTTCACAGAAGACACTCTGAAAAACGGAGTCGGCTTTGACGGTTCAAATTATGGCTTTGCCCCGATCGAAAAAAGCGATATGGTCTTTATACCGGACTTAAAAAGCGCCTATGTGGATAGGTTTGCCGAGGTGCCTACCCTGGCCATGATCGGCGATGTGTTTGTCATTGATCTGCCGAACAACCGCAGATTTGACCAGGACCCCAGAAATGTTGCGGTACATGCCGAGGAATACATGAAAAAGCTCGGCATTGCGGATGAAATGCGCATTGGGCCGGAATTTGAATTTTACGTGTTCGACCATGTGAGCTACACTGTGCGGCCCAATGGCTCAAAATACAGCATTGACGCCGGACAGGCGGAATGGAATACCGGAAACGGCGGAGATAACCTGGGGTATAAAATGCCCTTGAAGGGCGGCTATCACATGGCGCCGCCGATGGATAAGCTCAGCGGTTTTCGTTCGCGGATAACCCTGCTGATGGAGCAGATGGGGATTCTGGTCAAATATCATCACCATGAAGTCGGCGGCCCGGGGCAACTGGAAATTGAGGTTGAGCGTGGCCCGATGTTGGAAATGGCAGACAAGACCATGATGACCAAATACTTAATTAAAAACTCTGCGGTAGCGGAAAATAAAACCGCTACGTTTATGCCAAAGCCGATATTTGGCGAAGCGGGAAGCGGCCTGCATGTCCACATGCACCTGTTCAAAGATGGCAAGCCGCTTTTTTATGATGAAAACGGCTATTCACAGCTGAGCGAAACGGCACATTATTTTATCGGCGGTCTTTTGACCCACGCAAGAGCGCTGTGCGCCTTTACCAACCCCAGCACGAACTCCTACAAACGCCTTATCCCGGGATATGAAGCGCCGGTTACCATCGGCTATGCCACTTCAAACCGCAGCAGCGTGGTTCGTATTCCGGCGTATGCCAAAGACCCGGATGAAAAGCGTTTTGAGCTGCGCAGCCCCGACGGTACCTGCAACCCGTACTATGCTTTTTCGGCCATCCTGATGGCGGGCCTGGACGGTATCCAGAAAAAGATTGATCCCAGCCGGGAAGGATACGGGCCTTACGACTATAATTTGTATACGCTTTCCGCCGACGATCAGAAGCGGATTAAGCAGCTGCCCCGCTCGCTTGACGAGGCACTGGACGCCTTAGAGGCGGACCATGCGTTCCTGACCGCAGGCGGCGTGTTTCCTCAGAAACTGATAGAGATCTGGATCAATAAAAGACGGCAGGACGCCGCCGCGTATCATCAGCTTCCCCATCCGGTGGAATTTGAGAAATATTACGACCTTTAAGCGTATATTGAGGCTAAAGGCGTCAGTGGAATGACGAACAAATGAAATGGAGAGACGATCGGATGACTAAGTTTATTTTTGTGACAGGCGGCGTGGTTTCGGGGCTGGGTAAAGGGATAACCGCGGCGTCGCTTGGGAGGCTGCTGAAAGCCAGGGGCCTTAAAGTCGCGGCTCAGAAGCTGGATCCCTACATAAATGTGGACCCCGGAACCATGAGCCCCTATCAGCATGGCGAGGTTTTTGTGACTGAGGATGGTGCGGAGACAGATCTGGACCTGGGGCATTATGAGCGCTTTATAGACGAAAATCTGAATCGGCACTCCAACCTGACTACCGGAAGGGTCTATGCAAACGTCATTGAAAAAGAGCGGCGGGGGGAGTATCTTGGCAGCACCGTGCAGGTCATTCCCCACGTGACCAATGAGATCAAGGAATCCATCTACAGCGTGGGCAAGGACACCGGCGCCGACGTGGTAATCACGGAGATCGGCGGTACGGCGGGAGACATTGAAAGCCAGCCATATCTGGAGGCTATACGCCAGGTGGGCCACGAGGTGGGCAAGGACAATTCACTTTATATCCACGTGACGCTGGTGCCTTATCTGAGGGCCTCCGGCGAGCACAAGTCGAAGCCTACCCAGCACTCCGTCAAGGAGCTGCAGGGCAGCGGCATCAGCCCGGACATTATTGTTCTGCGCTGCGACGAGCCGATTCTGGACGAGAGCATTTTTACGAAGGTTGCGGATTTCTGCAACGTCAAGGCCGACTGCGTCATTGAAAACGTGACTCTGCCAATACTTTACGAGGCTCCGATTATGCTGGAGCAGGAGAATTTCTCTTCCGTGGTCTGCCGCGAGCTGAAAATTGACGCGCCCGCACCTGATCTCCGGGAGTGGAAGGCCCTGGTAGACCGGATCAAAAGCCGGAAGAAAACCGTCTGCATCGCGCTGGTAGGGAAATATGTCCAGCTCCGCGACGCTTACCTTTCCGTGGCGGAGGCCCTTCGCCACGCCGGGTATGCCCTGGGAACCTGCGTGAATATCAAATGGGTTGATTCCGAATGCGTGGACGCTGCCAGCGTCGACGGCATTCTGGCGGAGGCGGACGGAATTCTCGTCCCCGGAGGCTTCGGAAACCGGGGCGTTGAAGGCAAGCTCCAGGCAGTGAAGTATGCCCGCGAGAATAATCGGCCATATCTGGGTCTGTGCCTGGGAATGCAGGCCGCCGTCATCGAATATGCGCGGAACGTCCTTGGCTGGGCGGACGCCGATTCCGGCGAATTTTCCGAGACCTCCACACATAAGGTCATTGATTTTATGCCCGGGCAAAGCGATGAGATCGACAAGGGCGGCACGCTGCGGCTGGGCAGCTGGCCCTGCGTCATCAAGCCGGGAACGACCATGGCCAGATGCTACGGCACCACACACATTACGGAGCGCCACCGCCACCGCTACGAGCTGAACAACGCCTTCCGTGAAGATCTGGAGAAGGCGGGGCTTGTCATCTCGGGCGTCTCGCCCGACGGCAGGCTGGTGGAGACTGTGGAGCTGTCCGACAGACCGTTTTTCGTGGGGGTACAGTACCACCCCGAATTTAAAAGCCGCCCCAACAGGCCTCATCCGCTTTTTCTCGGTTTTGTCGAGGCGGCACTGAAGCATGAAAGGAGATAGTGCGAATGTGCGGAATTGTAGGCTTTTCCGGAGCGCGTGAAGCCGCTCCCATACTGCTGGAAGACCTGAAAAAGCTTGAATACCGCGGTTACGACTCTGCGGGAATAGCGGCTCAGGCGGACGGAGGCATTCAGATGGTCAAGGCCTCCGGCATGATCAAAAACCTTTGTGCAAAAACCCATGACGGCGCAGATATTCACGGCGTTTGCGGCATAGCCCATACGCGCTGGGCCACACATGGCGCTCCGACGGACGCCAACGCCCACCCCCATCTGAGCGCGGACGGCAGGTTTGCCGTGATACATAACGGCATCATTGAGAACTATACCGTGCTCCGGGAGGAGCTGAAGGCAAAGGGTTATGTTTTCCTCAGCGAAACAGATACGGAAGTCATCGCGCACCTTCTGTGCATGTATTACGGGGGTGACCTGAAAACGGCGGTGATGAAGACGGTGGCGCGTCTGGAGGGGTCCTATTCGCTGGGCATCCTCTGCGCCGACCAGCCGGGCCGGCTGTTTGCCGTAAAGGAATGCAGCCCCCTGATTCTGGGCATCGGTGTGGGGGAGAACTACTTTGCCTCGGATGTGACCGCCATGGTTTCCCACACCAAGAACGTGATCTATATGGAGGACGGCGAATTTGCCGAGATAACGCCGGAAAAAATCACGGTATACGACCGTACGGGCGCGACCGTGACAAAGCAGGTTTCCCATATCGTATGGGATATCGAGGCTGCCGAAAAGGGCGGATACGACCACTTCATGCTCAAGGAGATAATGGAGCAGCCCAGGGCGGTGAAATCCACCATCGAGCCAAGGATAAGGGACGGAAGGATCGTTCCGGACGATTTTGACATGACGCCGGAGGAATTTGCGCGGTTCAATAAAATCATGATCACCGGCTGCGGCTCCGCCTACCACGCGGGATTTGTGGGGAAATACATTATCGAGTCTTTGTGCCGGCTGCCGGTGGAGGTGGATATTGCCAGCGAGCTGCGTTACCGGGAGCCGATGGCGGATGAGCGCACGCTGCTTATCGTCATCTCCCAGTCGGGGGAAACGGCCGACACCATAGCCGCACTGAGGGAGTGCAAAGCCCTTGGCGCCCATGTTCTGGCTATTGTGAACGTAGTTGGCAGCACCATTGCAAAGCTTGCGGATAACGTGCTCTATACACATGCCGGGCCGGAGATCGCCGTTGCCACCACCAAGGGCTACACCACGCAGCTGGCGGCCTTGAATCTTTTCGCCGTCTGGGCGGCGGACAAATTGGGGAGGATAGACGAAAAGCGGTATGCGCAGCTGGTGGACGCCATGCGCGCAATCCCGTCCCAGATCCAGAGGGCGATTGACCTGAACCCCAATATCTCCGAGCTGGCCCGCCGCTACCATGACAACAACTCTCTGTTCTTTATCGGCAGAAACATTGATTACGCCGCATGTCTTGAAGGCTCGCTGAAGTTGAAGGAAATTTCCTATATCCACTCCGAGGCGTATGCGGCCGGGGAGCTGAAGCACGGGACGATAGCCCTGATCGACAAGGGGCGGCTTGTGATCGCCCTTTGCTGTCAGGAACGCCTTTTTGATAAGATGATGTCGAACATCGAGGAGGTCAAGGCCCGGGGCGCAAAGGTTCTGGGCGTGGCGACGGAAGGCAGCAGGCGGATTTTTTCTGAGGCTGACGACGTGATCAGCGTACCCGCCGCCGAGCCGCTTTTCGTGGCGGCCGCCGAGGCGGTGCCCCTGCAGCTTTTTGCTTACTATGTCGCCAGGGAGAACGGATGCGACATTGATAAGCCCAGGAACCTGGCAAAATCTGTTACAGTGGAGTGACGGAATTCCATGACTGCAAATGAGAAATATGAAAGCCCGCTTTGCTGCCGCTGCGCGCCGGAGAAAATGCCGATTGCAAGATCAGTCGGACGGAAGGAAGGCTGCTCCGTGGGCCTGCGCGCACACGGTAAGCGGGGCGCCGGCAAGAAGGCGGGCTTATGAGATTATTTCTGGCGCTGATATTATGTAAACTAATCCGCCTGGCGCTCCGTCTGCTGGGGCGGGGAGGCACGGCTCTGCCGGGAAAGGCGGCCCTGAAAATCTGCCCGGATATGCTGGGAAAACTGTCAAAGGGCGTGGCAACCGTTCTGATCACCGGGACAAACGGAAAGACGACTACCGCCAGAATGACGGAGCAGATGATCAGAGACGCCGGATATTCCTATTTTGCAAACCGTTCCGGCTCCAACCTGGAGCGGGGGATTGCGGCGGAATTTGCGGCAAACTCCACGATTTTCGGAAGACCGAAGCGTACGTATGCCATCATTGAGTGCGACGAGGCGGCCTTCAGGACCGTTGCCGGGAAGGTGGCGCCCCGGGTTATAGTTGTGACCAATATTTTTCGTGACCAGCTGGACCGTTTCGGCGAGGTGACGCGTACCCTGGAGAGCATCCGGGAGGGCGTGAAAAAAGCGCCGGAAGCGGTGCTGTGCCTGAACGCGGATTGTTCCCTGACCGCATCCCTGGCGGAGGGCGTGCCGAATACGCTTCGTCTTTTCGGCATGGACGTGCCCCTGGAAGAAAGCGCCGGGGTCTCGGACGCGCCGCGCTGCATCCGCTGCGGGGCAGAATACGCTTACAGCTTCAGAACCTTTGCCCATTTGGGCGGATTTTTCTGCCCGGACTGCGGCTATGCGCGGCAGCGGCCTGCCGTTTCCATTACAGCGGTGCGCGCTTTTCTGCCGGAGGGCAGCGAAGCGGATTTTATGATCGACGGGGCGGCATACCCTGCCTATGTGGGCCTTCCGGCAGCCTATAACCTCTATAACGCCGCGGCGGCTCTGGCGGCCGCAACCGCCCTGGGCGTTCCGGCGCAGAAGGCTGCCGGATCTCTGGCGGACACCAGGGATGTCTTCGGGCGGATGGAAAGCTTTGAGATAAACGGCGTGCCAATCCGGATGATCCTGGTTAAGAACCCGGCTGGGTGCGACAGGGCGCTGGATTATTTGGCGGGGATGATACAGGGCGAGTACCTGGCCGTTTTCTGTCTCAATGATAATGTGGCCGACGGTACGGATGTGTCCTGGATATGGGATTCGGGCTTCGAGCGGCTGTTTTCCGGCGGGACAGAGCCGGGGCTGATCGTCTCCGGGACCCGCGCCGAGGATATGCGGCTCCGGCTCAAGTATGCAGGGGCGCGGGAGGATGCGGTGCGGATCATACAGGGCGACGGGGCGCTGATCGCCGCGGCTGCCGCAGGCGGAGTTCCGGTTTATATTCTGCCGACATATACCGCCATGCTGTCCATCCGAAGCGAGCTGACCCGGCTCTGCGGCGGGCGGAAATTCTGGGAGTGAGTTATGGAAATATCGATCTGCCATCTTTATCCGGACGTGCTGAATCTCTATGGGGACCGGGGGAACGTCCTGTGTATGCAAAAGCGCCTCGCCTGGCGGGGAATCGACTGTACCGTCGCTGGGATACAGATTGGCGACAGCCGTCCGCTTTCCGGATTCGACCTGTTTTTTATCGGCGGCGGCCAGGATTTCGAGCAGGAGATCCTGCTGCGGGATTTGGGCAATAAAAAGGCCGCAGACATCAAAGCGGCCGCAGAGGACGGAAAGCCGTTTCTTTGCGTCTGCGGCGGATATCAGCTGATGGGCAAAACCTACGAGACGTCTAAGGGAGTGCGCTGCGATTATCTCGGCGTGCTGGATATGTTCACCGTGGGCGCGGAAAAACGCGTTACAGGCAATTTCGCGTTTGAGTTTGAAGGGGTTCCGGTGGTAGGATTTGAAAATCACAGCGGCCGGACTTTTCTGGGAGAAGGGGTTTCACCATTGGGCCGGGTGATTTCCGGCTTTGGGAACAACGGGGAGGACGGCACCGAGGGCGCCCGTTATCAAAACGTCTTCGGTACCTACAGCCACGGGCCCGTCCTGCCCAAGAACCCGGCGTTCTGCGATTATATTCTGGAAACCGCCCTGAGCCGGAAGTACGGCCGGGAAATCCTGGAACCCTTGCCCGACGAGTCGGAAAACGCGGCACATGATACGATGCTGCGGCGGATGACTGGAAAGGAGGCAAAGCCATGAGAAACTATGAGAACGAATTTAAAAGCCGCGTGGCGTTCATCAGGGACCTGGTTGAAAAAAGCGGCGTGTCCGGCATTGTTTTCGGCAACAGCGGCGGCAAGGATTCCGCCCTTGTGGGCATCCTCTGCAAAGCCGCCTGCGAAAATACGGTGGGGCTTATCATGCCCTGCGTATCCAGGCGTAATTTCGATTCGGACAGGGACGACGGCATGACGGTTGCCCGGCAGTATGGGATCGAGACGCGCACAATCGACCTGACGGCCCAGCATGAAGCGGCCGTCGTGGCCCTTTCCGGCGTCACGGCTCTTACGGAGGCGGCCAGGATTAATCTTGCGCCCCGCCTGCGCATGATCACGCTATATGCCGTGGCCGCTTCAGAAAGCAGGCTGGTGGCGGGAACAGGCAACCGAAGCGAGATTTATATGGGCTATTTCACTAAATGGGGGGACGGGGCCTGCGACTTCAATCCCATTGCCGACCTTACAGTGACGGAGATATACGAGTTTCTCGCCTATCTGGACGCGCCTATGGCCGTACGCACAAAAGCCCCCTCGGCGGGCCTTTTCGAAGGGCAGACCGATGAGGGCGAGATGGGCGTCACCTATGCGGCGATAGACCGCTACCTGCTCACCGGCCGGGCCGAGGCAGGGGATAAGGCCGTCATAGAGCGGTTTCATAAACGCTCCGGGCATAAACGCAGCCCGATCATCACATATTTTGAATAATGAAACGGCGCCCGCTGCGGACCGGCAGGGAAAGTTCCTGCCATGATGTCATGACAAATGCTTGACACCCGGCGGGCGCCGTCATAAGATGAACGCTATATTTATCACGATGAATTACAGTTGGTAAAGCCGCGTTTTTGCTAATTGCACTAATCATTAACACCACTTGGAAGTTTTCATGTGATAGTTAAAATAAAATCAAGGTTGTTAAATGATAATCTTAACATTTTGAGTATTTGTGACATAATTTGTAGACATCGATTAAGGTTTGTGTTAGTATAGCAACGGTCAAAAATACAGAGAGGTGATGCTCATGCCTTATAAGTACTACGGCGGCGTGCATCCGGATTACATGAAGGCACCCGCAAACAAGACGCCTGTAACAGCAATAGCGCCTCCAAAACAAGTGGTGCTGCCGATGATGCAGCACATCGGCGCGCCCAACCAGCCTTTGGTTAAGGTCGGCGATGAGGTCAAGGTGGGCCAGCTTATCGGCTCGAATCCGGCTCCCGTCTCCGCGCCAATCCACGCAACTGTCTCCGGGAAGGTCATTGCCGTCGAGCCCAGACGTCATATGCTGGGTGATATGGTCATGTCCGTCGTGATTGAAAACGACGGATTGGACACGCCCTGCGAGGATATGCGGCCGCTGACTCCGGAACAGCTGAGGGATCCCGAGGCAATTCTTGCTCGGATTCGTGAAGCCGGAGTTGTCGGAATGGGCGGCGCAATGTTCCCCACAGCCTTTAAGATTGCCGGCGGCAGGGGCAAGGTAGATACCTTGATCATCAACGGCGCGGAATGCGAGCCTTATCTTTGCGGCGACCACCGCACGATGCTGGAACATCCGGAAGAGCTGCTTAAGGGGATTGAGCTTGTCCGAATAGCCCAGGGTCTCGACAAGTGCTATTACGGGATTGAGAAAAACAAGCAGGACGCGATAGACCTGCTAAATTCCCTGAATCCGGCGGATTATGGGGTCGAAATCATTCCCGAGGAGGTTAAATATCCCCAGGGTGCGGAGAAAATGCAGGTCAAGGTCAACACGAACCGTGAGGTCAGGCCGGGCGAAATCCCCTCTGGCGTCGGCTGCAACGTGGTTTCGACCTATACTTGCTACACAATTTACCGGGCCTGCTATGAAGGCGTTCCCTCCATTGAGCGTGTCGTGACTGTGGCCGGCAGCGGGATCAAGGAACCTAAGAATCTGCTGTGCCGCTTCGGCACGCCGCTCACCCATATCTTTGAGGAGGCAGGCGGCTTTGTGAAGCAGCCGCGCCGTATCTGTATGGGCGGCCCGCTGATGGGCATCTGTGTGGCGGATATCGCTTCCGGCCTGGTGAAGGGGGCGGCTGGCCTTCTGGTATTCACCGAGGAAGAGGACAGGGAAGTGGACAATCCCGTCTGCATCCGCTGCGGAAACTGCATTGCCCACTGTCCGATGAAGCTGGAGCCGATTTACCTGTATATGTACATCAATAAGGGCGATTACGAAAAAATGGAGCAGTACCACGTCATGGACTGCTTCGAGTGCGGAAGCTGTTCGTATGGCTGCCCCGGACGTCTGCCCCTTACCCATACGTTTAAAATGGGCAAAGCGATGCTCACGGCCAAAAAGGCTGAGGACAAGGCCCGCGCCATTGCCGAAAAGGCAAATAACGGGGCCGGCAAGGGCGCTGTTTCCGCGGGAAAGGAGGGGAACGTGTAATGGAAGAAAAGACTGTTTTTACGGTATCCTCCAACCCGCTGATCAGGGCGAAAAGGGATACGACATCCATAATGCTCGATGTGATTATCGCGCTTATCCCGGCCCTGGCCGTGGCGGTCTGGCAATTTGGGTTTAACGTACTTATGCTTCTGTGCGTATCCGTCGCCTCCTGCGTCTTCTTCGAGTGGGGATACCGCAAGATGATGAAAAAGCACGCCAGCGTGGGCGATCTGTCCGCCGTGGTTACAGGCGTGCTGCTGACCTGCGTGTTGCCGCCGTCAGCCCCCTTGTGGATTCCGGTGATCGGTTCGTTTTTTGCCATTGTTGTTGTAAAGCAGCTTTATGGCGGCATCGGCATGAACTTTCTTAACCCGGCCCTGGCCGGCCGCGCGTTCCTTTTCTCATATTCGGCCATCATGACCGCCTGGGCCGTTCCCGCCGCGCTGAAAGGCGTTGTGGACGCGACCACGATGGCGACGCCGCTTTCGTACCTTTACGCGGGCGCCCCGCTGCCCTCATACTTTAATTATCAGACCCTGTTTCTGGGCACGATCCCCGGCAGCATAGGCGAGGTCAGTGTCATTGCCCTGCTCATCGGCGCCGCGTATCTCCTGATCCGCGGAGTCATCACATGGCGCATCCCGACAAGCTTTCTGGGAACCGTGGCGGTTCTCTGCCTGCTTTTCGGATACGAGGGCTACGGCAATGTGGAATGGATGCTGTATAACCTCATGACCGGCGGACTGATCATAGGCGCATTTTTCATGGCGACGGATTATTCCACCAGCCCGGTAACGCTGCGCGGCCAGATCGTGTTCGGCATTGGCTGCGGCGCTCTGACGGTGCTCATCCGGTATTTCGGCTCTTATGCCGAGGGTGTTTCCTATGCGATTCTGATCATGAATATCTGCGCGTGGTTCATAGACAAGCTGACCAGGCCCCGCCGGTTCGGTGAGACCGCGGAAGACGCCAAGGCAAAAAAAGCCGCCGCCAAGGCGGAAAAGAAAAAAGCGAAGGAGGCGGCTGCGTTATGACGGAGACGAAAAAAACGCCCAATCAAATCCTTAAGCTGACATTTATTCTGCTGGTCGTTTCTGCTGTCACGGCGCTGGTGCTTGGCCTGACCAATATGCTGACCAAGGACAAGATCGAAGCCCAGAGCTTGGCGGCAACCTCAAGCGCCTATAAAACGGTTCTCGAGGCGGACCGTTATGATCCGGTGGATTTTTCCGCAGAGGATTTTTCAGGAGTCAACGGCGTGTATAAAGCCGGCGACGCGGGCTATGTGGTTGACCTCACATTCTCGGGCGCAATGGGCAATATTACGGCGGCTATCGGCATTGATGCGTCCGGCGCTGTTGCGGGAATCGAGATTATCGAATCCTCCGAGACCAGCGGGCTTGGCACCAAAGCCGCTGAACCGGAATTCAAGGATCAGTTCCTGGGGGCCACGGAGCATGCGGCGCTGACCTCCAACGGCGGAAACATAGCAGCGATTTCCGGCGCGACCATAACGTCCAGGGCCGTTACAGAAGCGGTGAACAGGGCCATGGATGTCGTCGCGAGCCTGGGTTAAGGAGGCTGTGAATCATGAAAATAGGACAACAGTTTAGAGAAGGCATCATTACAAACAACCCGATTCTGGTTCAGAGGATCGGCATGTGCGCCACAATGGCCATCACCACCACGCTGTTCAACGGTCTGGGCATGGGAATTTCGGTGCTGATCATACTTACCTGCTGCAACGTGGTCGTTTCCGCGATGCGAAAAGCTATTCCCAACGACATCAGGCTTGCGATCTTCGTGGTCGTCATCGCCGGATTCGTCACGATAGTCGACCTGCTGATACAGGCGTTTGTACCGGCGCTGTCGGCATCCCTGGGCGTGTTCATCCCGCTTATCGTGGTTAACTGCATCATCATCGGCCGGGCGGAGGCGTTCTGCCAATATGAACCCGTCGGAGCCTCGTTTTTTGACGGCATTTTCCAAGGGATGGGATACACGCTTGTACTTTTTACCATGTGCGTTGTGCGTGAGTTTCTCGGAAAAGGCGCTTTTGGCGGCGGCCTGCTGGATATTTCAACCGGCGCGCTGAAGCTGACTTTTGACGGTACCGGCGGCGGCATCCAGCTGTTCCCGGCCGAATACGGCGCGTCGCTGCTGACACGGCCTTTCGGCGGATTTCTGACCCTGGGCTGCCTGCTTGCGTTCATGCAGCATATGATGAACAAATCCGATGAAAAGAAGGCGCGTAAAGCGCTGGCTGCAAGGGTTGAAGTAAAGGAGGGCGCTGAATAATGTTTACATCCCTTTTATCCATATCCCTCGGCGCGATACTGATTAATAACTTCATCTTTGCACAGTTTCTCGGTATATGCCCCTTCCTTGGCGTTTCCTCAAAAATGGATACGGCGTTTGGCATGGGGATTGCCGTTACTTTCGTCATGGGGCTGTCGTCGGCCATATGCTGGGTCATCAATGAATATATTCTGATGAATCTGGGGCTGGCGTATATGCAGACGCTGGCGTTCATTCTGGTTATTGCCGTGCTCGTTCAGTTGGTGGAGATGTTCCTCAAAAAATCCGTGCCGTCCCTTTATACCGCGCTGGGCATATATCTGCCGCTTATCACAACCAACTGCGCCGTCCTGGGCGTAGTGCTGCTGAACGTGCAGGAAGATTACAACTTTATTGAAAGCGTTGTATACGGCATCACGGGCGGCCTGGGTTTCCTCGTGGCGATTGCGCTATTTGCATCGGTGCGGGATCGTCTTCAGTTTGCGGATTATCCCAAAGCTTTTGAGGGGTTTGCCATCAGCCTCGTGTCTGCCGGCCTGCTTGCTCTGGCGTTTATGGGCTTCTCCGGCATGCAGATTTGGTAAGGGGGGCTGAGAGATGGACAATGTTTTAAGTGCGGTACTGGTTCTGGGCATTATGGGCGGCGTGTTCGGCGCTGTTCTGGCCGTTGCTGCCAGGATATTCCATGTGGATCAGGACGAGCACATCACGCTGGTCCGCGAGGCGCTTCCGGGGGCCAACTGCGGCGGCTGCGGATATCCCGGATGCGACGGCTATGCCGCCGCTGTGGCTGCCGGGGAGGCGCCGCCGGATAAGTGCGTCGTGGGCGGTTTGCCCGTGGCCGCGAAGGTGGCCGAGATTATGGGCATCGACGCGGGCGCTCAGGAGAAAATGGTGGCCTTCGTCCATTGTTCGGGCGAGGAAGGGGTCGCAAAGAAATTCTTCGATTATACCGGGCCTCAGGACTGCGTGGCTGCTATGCGTTTCGGAAATCAGGGGCCTAAGGCGTGTCAGTTCAGCTGTATCGGCCTTGGCAACTGCGCGCGTGCCTGCCAGTTTGACGCGATGCATGTGGAAAACGGCGCGGCCGTGGTGGACCGGGAAAAATGCGTGGGCTGCCAGGCCTGCGTGGCCGCCTGCCCCAAGGATATCATTAAAATGGTGCCGTATAATCAGAAGGTACTGGTGGGCTGCCGTTCCAAGGATAAGGGCGCCCAGACACGCAAGGTATGCGACGTCGGCTGCATCGCCTGCATGCGGTGCCAGAAGGAATGCCCGGTAGGGGCGATCGTGGTCAAGGATAACCTGGCGCAGATAGATTATGATAAATGCATCGGCTGCGGCAAGTGCGCGGAGGTCTGCCCCCGCAAGATCATCCATCCGCAGAAGATCTACGTTCAGACTCGCTGAAAATAGAGGGGAAGTAAAAAGGGAAAAGTCCGGCGCTTCTGCGCCGGACTTTTTCTCTTTTATGGCGTTGGGACGCTTACAATCCAGCAGGACGCGCCCTCTGGAGCGTATGACATCACCGGCAGATAACGCAGGGAGGGCTCACCGACGGTGATGTGGGCCGCCAAGGCGTCCCTGTCCATCCCGTATTGCCAGGCGCTGTCGGCCGGGCCGCAGACCCTGTCGAAAACCTTGAAGAAAAGCTCGGCATCCTGACCGGTCTTGTCCGCCATCCCGCCATGCAATGTGTCGGCGCTCAGAACGGCGGACAGTGCGGCGCCGCTTTCCGCCATGCGGGCGGAGAGGCCGACGGCAAAGCCGGATACGCCGATTGACGGCGTGGGGTCAAAGGTCATGGCTTCAGAGTAGACGAGAGGATCTTCGGAAACGGGATGGGCGAGATTTTCCAGGACGATCTCATCAAAGCCCATCTCCGCCAGTTCAAGGCAGATTG
>DIRC01000005.1:42261-62250 GCA_002427465.1 Clostridiales bacterium UBA5446
ACCATCGCGGCCAGATAGATCCCCTTTTCCTTCAGGGCGGCCGCCTCGGTTTTGAGGTCGAAAGCGCCGCAAAGATCGTAGGAGACGGCAGTGCCAACGGCGGAGGCATAGGCCAGGCGTCCGCTGGATGGCTTAACTTCCAGAAGCAGGGCGTTGGCCCCGTAATCCTCCATCAGGCCGACATATTCGGCTATCCCCTCGCTGCTGACGGACAGGGCGGGAATAAACAGAGCCCGCATCTGGGAAAGCCCCTCTCCGGCCGTGGCGGCAATATGGCTGTAATCCGGCGCTTCGATCACCAGCTCGGTGTCTACATGCTCGTAATCCGTGACGCCGCCGTCCGCGCCGGTGTTCGCCGGGGCAGCCAGAATAGGCAGCTCCAGGGAAATGCCGTCCTGCCCGTATACGATATACTTCTGCAGGGCATAAAACATCACGACCGCGCCGACTATAATGATCGCCAGAATAAACAGCGAAATCGTTATAAAGCCCCGCCGTTTGCGCCTGCCTTTATAGACTTCTTTAGGTCTGATTGCCACCTTGCTGCCTCCGCGGTGATTCGTTTTCCATCGCCGTAATTTTGTCTATTCGGTGCGTATGCCTTCCGCCCTCAAAGGGTGTCTCAAGAAAGATGTCGAGGATTTTCATAGCCAGGCCCACGCCTGTCACGCGCTGGCCCAGGCCGAGGATGTTCGCGTTATTGTGCCTGCGGCACATCTCGGCGGAAAAACAGTCGGTACAGGCGGCGGCGCGGATACCTGGAATCTTGTTTGCGGCAATGGTGATGCCGATGCCCGTGCCGCACAGGACGATACCTCGCTGGTATTCCCCCGAGGCGACCGCTCTTCCGACGGCCCCGCCGTAATCCGGGTAATCGCAGCTCTCCTCGGAATACGTGCCGAAATCCTTGTAGCTGAGGCCAAGCTTGTCCAAATGCTCCATCACCTCCTGCTTGAGTTTGAAGCCTCCATGATCGGAACCTATTGCAATCATAATCGTACTCCTTAAATTTTAATAAACTCCGGCTTGTGGCGGCTGAATACCGTCACATATTTGAACCCGTTTTCACGAAGGAGCAGATAGCCCTCCCTGACCCCCAGGCCAGAGGCGAGAAGGGAATGGGCGTCGCTGCCGACAGTTATGATCTCGCCCCCCAGCTCCCGGTAGCGCCGGAGGATGGGCGTCGATGGAAAGGTAAGGCCCAGGGCGCAGTCCCGGCCGCCGGGGACCAGATCAGCACAGTTTAGCTCAATCCCGCGCCCGCTATGTATGAGGGTCCGCAGCAGGGTATCAATCCTGTCGCCGTTGCGCGACATGGACAGCTCCACGTTAAAGCCCTGTCTGCTCATGTAGCGCAGGCAGTAGCCGATATGCCCCATTACGTCGAAGCAGGGAATGGCGGCCAGCTCCACCAGCTCGTCCAGGTACCGGTCGTAAAGCTGATGGCATTGTTCCATACTTGTGTACTTGATGTCATAAAAGTCTTCAAGGCCCAGTAGATTGTGCAGGGAGCCGATGACGAAGTCGTATCCCTCCATCTTATAGATTTTGAGGGCCCGCTCCGGATCATGGTTGGCCTCCCCCAGCTCCAGGCCCAGCCTGAGCGTCTGATCCGGGGGGGCTTTTTTCAGGGCGTCCGCAAACTGCCGGCGCTGCTTTTCGGGGATCTCGAAAAGATCCGGGCCTACCTGCATGGTATCGGGAATATCGAAATCGCAGTGGTCGGTAAAGCAAATTTCCGAAATGCCGCGGGCATATGCCGCCGAGGACATTTCCGCCATGGGATTGTTGGCGTCGAAGGAACAGGTGCTGTGAATATGGTAATCCGCCAGATACATTGAAATATGCCTCCAGATTCAGAAGGGCCACGATGGCAGCCATTTGAGTAAATGCGTTGAATACCACTCCGCCACCCGCAGGCCGGACAGGACGGGGTAGAACATGACGAAAAGAGCCACGGAAACGACGGTGAAGGCCAGCAGATTCCCGCGCCAGCCGGGCAGTTCCGCTTTCCGGGATTCATCGAACATCAGGCAGAGCGCCAGTGTCAGGAATACCGCCGAGGGGAAGTAATGATATTCAAAAGTCAGACGCGAGATGAAAATCCAGGGGAGAAGCTGCGCCAGGTAGCCGATCAGAATAAAGGCCGCCCGGCCGTCCCGCTTTTTAAAAGCCCGTATACCGGCGCCGATAACCGCCAGCAGCCCGCCCAGGCAGAGCAGGGGGGACAGGAAAGCGCCGATGGACGACTTTGTTCCGTCGCCAAAATTCGCCAGATAATAAAGAATCGGTCGGCCGTCGACTATCCATTGATACCAGCGGGAAGAATAGGGATGAGTCGCCACCAGGTCGGCATGGTAATTAAACATATATTTTTGGTTATTGATGACGATCTCGGCGTAGTCCTCGGAAAACAGCATGGCAAGTCCGCTCATGCCCTTTGCCTCGCCATACGGCCAGTAGCTCACGTAATAAACGGCGCAGGGAACCACGATGAAAAACATGATGCAGAACAGGGCGTTTCCCGCCAGTTTACTCCAAAAGTTCTCCTCCCGCCGCCGGGTGAACCAGTAGACGAGCCAGATCACGGCAAGGCCGCCGCCGGCGTAGATACAGGTCCATTTGCTGGCGGCCCCCAGGCCGAAGAAAAGGCCGGAAAGGGCCAGATTCCACAGTCTGCCCCCGGAGACGAAGCGCCACATGAACAGATACATCAGGATGATAAAAAATACCGCGTAGGTATCTATGGTGGCGATGCGGGTCTGGGTAAAATGCATGAAATCAAAGGCGAATATAACCGTTCCGCAGACCGGGACGGCAGTTCCTCCGAACATGTTTTTTAAAAGAATATACAGGAAGGGGAGCATCAGCGCGCCGAAAAGGGTTCCCATGAAGCGCCAGCCGAAGGGGGTCATCCCGAAGGCGCGTATGCCAAGGGCTATGATCAGCTTACCCAGAGGCGGATGGGATATTTCATAGGGATACACGCCCTCGATATGCTCCAAAGCCGTGCGGGCATGGTAGATTTCGTCGAAGTAGGTGCTGTTCATATAGCTTTCCCGCTCCGGAACCAGGGTCTGCTCGTCAAAAAGGGCCGAGGCGCCGTCGGCGTATTCCAGCTTCCCGGCGCTGATCAAAACGCCGTCCGCCCCGTAAAGTGCGAGCTCGCCCAGGGAGAGGGTGTTGTCCGCAATGATGCGGATATACCGGGCTGTTCTGGCCGCGCCCTCGGAATACTCGCCGGTTTTCCACTTGAACAGGTCGGCATAGTTTTGCTCCAGGACGGCAACATCCTCAAAATTTTCGCCGTCGGAGGAAAACTGAAGGTAATAACTGCCGGTATGCAGGCCGCAATAATACTTTATCGCGCCGATTTCCGTTTCTTCGGCAAGGGTAATATCGGCGTAACGCCCGCGCTCGGCAAATTCACAGAAGCTTTGGGGCGCACGGTTATCGCCCAGCCCGAGAAAGGCCACGGCGGCGTAGACCACTGTGATGCCCAGCGCCAGAAGCCTGTCCTTCCGCGTCATCTCATATGTCTCGGGGAAGGTAAGAACGTGCGCGGCGCCCTCCTGACCGCTGGGAAGCGGCGTGCATTTAAGAAGGGGAATCCAGCCGGCGGCAACAAAAAAAACATAGGCTATTGCCGCCAATGGGAGAAGATATGTCAGAAAGGCCAAGCTGTAGCCTCCTTTACAGAAAACCAATATATTATACTATTATTTACACCTTATGTCCATATTAGAATGGACGCTTGACATAATATCGGATAGCGGTGTAAAATATAGCGATAATATTGTTGGGACCATTGGGGAGGCCCCTTTGATATTAAAATTTTTCGACGGGCTGTGCTTGATGCCCCGTCTTATTCTGTTTCAAACAAATTAACAAAGGAGGCGTAGTATGGCTTTATGATATGGACATATATCGGCATCGCGGTGGGGCTGATCGCGATGCTTATCATAGGCTTTATGCTTGGCGTAATTTACCGGAAAAAGGTTTCCGAGCGGGAAATTTCCAGCGCCGAGGATGAGGCGAAGCGTATTATTAACGAGTCGATCAAGTCTGCCGAGGCAAAAAAGCGCGAGGCGTTGGTCGAGGCCAAGGAAGAGATACACAAGAATCGCGCGGAATATGAGCGCGAGGTCAAGGAGCGCCGGGCCGAGCTCCAGAAGCAGGAGCGCAGGCTTCAGCAGAAGGAAGAAAACCTGGACAAAAAAACCGACGCCATCGAAAAAAAGACGGAAGCGCTTAACCAAAAACTGACGGCTGCCGACGCGCAGCGGGAGGAAATCAAGCTCGTCAAAAAAAGCCAGCTTGAGATGCTGGAGCGTATTTCAGGCTACACCATGGAGGATGCCAAGGCTTATCTGATTGACAGCATCAAGTCGGAAGTCACCCATGAGATGGCGGCCAAGGTCAGGGAGGTTGAGGCCAAATTCAAGGACGAGGCCGACACCAGGGCAAGGGAAGTCATCGCAACCGCCATTCAGCGCTGCGCGGCTGATCATACCAGCGAAATCACCGTATCTGTCGTACCCCTCCCCAACGACGAGATGAAGGGCCGTATTATAGGACGCGAAGGACGCAACATTCGTTCCATTGAAACGCTCACCGGCTGCGATCTCATCATAGACGATACGCCTGAAGCTATCACCCTGTCCAGTTTTGACCCGGTTCGCCGGGAGGTAGCGCGCATTGCGCTGGAGAAACTAATATTGGACGGCCGCATCCACCCCGCCCGCATTGAAGAAATGGTTTCCAAGGCACAGAAGGAGGTCACCGCCACCATCAAGGCCGAGGGCGAGCGCGCGGCGTTCGAAACCAACGTCAACGGGCTGCACCCGGAGATTATAAAGCTTCTGGGGCGCATGAAGTACCGTACAAGCTATGGTCAGAATGTTCTGAACCACTCTATCGAGGTTGCGCATATATCCGGCCTTCTGGCTTCGGAACTGGGCGTGGACGTTGCAACCGCCAAGCGTGCCGGACTGCTGCACGATCTGGGCAAGGCCATAGACCATGAGGTAGAGGGCAGCCATGTGACCATCGGCGTGGACATTGCGAAAAAGTATAAGGAAAGCCCTGAGGTAATCCATGCCATAGAGGCGCACCACGGCGATGTGGAGCCGCATACCGTCATTGCCTGCATCGTGCAGGCAGCGGATACCATTTCCGCCGCCCGGCCGGGCGCACGGCGCGAGAATATCGAAAACTACGTTAAGCGCCTTGAAAAGCTTGAGGAGGTCTCCAAGAGCTTCCCCGGCATCTCCGGCTGCTATGCCATACAGGCCGGCAGGGAGATACGGATTATGGTCAAGCCGGAAGAAGTGGACGAGGACAGCATGATACTGCTTGCCCGGGACATTGCCAAGAAGATCGAGGCCGAGCTTACGTATCCGGGACAGATCAAGGTTCATGTGCTGCGGGAGACAAAAGCCGTCGAGTACGCGAAATAAAACGAAAAAATCACAGCCCGCCGGTTCCCCACCGGCGGGCTGTGATTTTTAATATGGGTAGTTACGTTTTTAAATTCTTCTGCCAAATCAGCCAAAGGCCGCGAAGAAGGAGATTCTCGTCGTACGCGATGTCCCGGTAGCAGTGTGGGATGATTTTCATGGCCATTCCTCCGGTGGCGATCACGGTGGCCGGGGAGCCAAGCTCCTTTTCTATCCGGTCCAACATGCCGTCTATGGAAGCGGCGGAGCCGAAAACGGTTCCCGACTGCATGGAGTCTATTGTGTTTGTGCCGATGACCTTTTTGGGCGGCCCTATGGGTATGCGGGGGAGAAGGGAAGCTCGCCCGATCAGCGCTTCTGTGGCGATAGACGGCCCGGGCAGGATTGCGCCGCCCAGCATGCGCGCGTTTGCGGAGATGACCGTGATGGTTATGGCGGTTCCCATATCGATCAGGATGAGGGGCGGTTTATAGAGGCTCAGCGCCGCCACGGAGACGGAGACAATGTCCGCACCCAGCTGGGACGGATCGTCAATGCCGATGTTCAGCCCGGTTTTGATGCCGGCGCCGACAATCAGCGCCTCGCAGCCTGTGATGATCCGGACGGCAGCCCGCAGAGTCCCGGTTAGTTGCGGGACGACGGAAGAGATTATGGCGCCGTTGAAATCGGATTTTTTGCGGCCGGAGATGCTGAGGATCTGCCAGATGGTGACCGCATATTCGTGAGCTGTCTTTTTCCGGTTGGTTTCCAGCCGCATGACATCCGATATTATCCCGTTGTCTATGCAGCCAAGCACGACATTGGAATTGCCGACATCTACGGCGAGGATCATACTAAGCGATCTCCTTTCGGCCGACTTTGACGATACGCGCGATCACAGGAGTGAGTACCACGTTCACCAGCAGCTCGACCAGGAAGTTCACACCGATGAGACCCAGGAAGACAAAACTGACCACGTTGGATCCCGCCGCGGCCGCCCACTCAGCCAGGGTGGCCTGATAGAGGGTGGCCATCGCCAGACAAAAAATTCCGGTATTGACTATAGGGCTGCAGACAGCGGCCAGCACGACCCCAAGGGTCACGCTTTTTTTGGACAGGGCATGGTAGACGAGTCCCGCCGCCCAGCCGGCTGCGGCGCCTTTCACGATGCACAGGACGGCCGTTGCAAAAGGATTAACATTCCAGAGTATTGCGCCGCCAACATCCGCGCCGAAAATGCACATCAGCAGGACGACGAATCCAAATACGCCGCCGAGCCAGGCCCCGGATTTCGGGCCGTAGACGGCGGCCCCAACCACAATCGGCGCCAACGCCAGCGTTATGGAAAACGGCCCGAACTTGACAAAGGTGGCGATGACCGTCAGAACCACCACCAGTGCGGTAAAGATGCTCATACCTACGAGGCGCTTGGTTTTTCCCGAATTTTTTGACATTTTATATACCTCCTGCTACTGTTCCGGTTTAACCGGATATAGTGCAGTTAGTATTATACAGATTCACAGAAAAATTTCAAGAGTTGGCGGAGAATTTCCCGCCGACTCTGAACAATTTGTGCAAAAACTGTCAATGTGGGACGGCGCTGAAGCAGTGCCAGCCGTCTTCATGACGGTGCTCGGTGATCGCGAAGGCCGCGTCGGCCAGGGCTTCGGCTACCTCGTCCTGACGCCCGTCCAGGATTCCAGAGCAGATGAAAACGCCGTGGGGCGCCAGAAATTCCCGGGCGATTGGCGCAAGTGGGATGATCACGTCCGCGACGATGTTGGCCAGCACGATGTCATAGCCCGAGCCAAAAGTCTCGCGCAGGGCCGCGTTTTTCAGAATATCGCCCGCATAGATTTTGAAGGTCATGTCGGTTATGCCGTTCAGCCCGGCATTTTTAAGCGCGATGTCCGGCGCGTTGGGGTCAATGTCGCAGCCGACGACCATGGCGCAGCCGAGCACCATGGCGGCTATACCGAGGATTCCGCTGCCGCAACCGATGTCCAGCACAAATTTTTCCCTTGCCGCGGCCTTTTCCAGGGCGTTTAGGCACATCCGGGTCGTGGCGTGGCTGCCTGTCCCGAAGGCAAGCCCCGGGTCCAGGCGCAGAATTCGTCTGGGGCTGTCACTGGGGATCGGTTCCCATTCCGGAAGGATAAGCAGCCGTTCGCCCACCGGGATGGGCCTATAATACTGCTTCCAGTTATTTTCCCAGTCCGCGTCGTCCACAATCCCAACGTCAGGTTCCATGCCCAGGACGCCGGCCATGCGGGACAGGGATGCCCGGCCGCCGTCATCGTCCGGCAGGTAGAGCTTAACCCTGGAAACGCCTGCGTAGCGCTTGGCCAGGTCCTCGTCGACGTAGTCCCAGTATTGCCGGTTGGCCTCAAGAAAGTTTCTGAAATCGGCCTCGTCCTCAATGACCAGGCCCTCCGCGCCCAGGGCAGTCAGCTTTTCACATAATTCGTCTATGTCCGCGCCTTCGGTTTTAAAGGCGGCTTCAATCCAGCGCATACAAGTCTCCTTAAAAAAGTCCCGCCGTAAGGCGGGACCGTGTTATTTAAGCCTGAGTTTTATTCTTCCTGATCGGTGATCAGGCCGTAGCCGCCGTCTTTCCGGCGGTAAACGACGGAAAAGGCGTCCTCATCCTCAGTGTTCTTGAAGGCAAAGAAGGTGTGGCCCAGCAGGTTCATCTGCAGGATGGCCTCCTCAACGCACATGGGGGCGATGTAAAACTTTTTGTTGCGGATGATCTTAAACTCTTCCTCATTTTCATCGCCGGAGGGGACATATACAGGTTTGACCTCACGCTCCAGAGCGCCGTCTCTCAGGCGCTTTTCCAGCCGGGTCTTGTTTTTTCTGATTTGGCGCTCAATTCCCGCGACGGCGGAGTCGACAGAGGCGTACATATCGCTCGTTAACTCGCTCATGCGGTAAAACATGCCGTTATTTCTAAGGGTTACCTCGGCCCTAAAACGGCCGCGCTCTGTGCTGAAGGTGACATATGCGTGACTTTCGGTTTTGAACAGCCGGTCGATCTTGCCGATCTTTTTCTCGGAATAGGCTCGCAGCTCGTCGGAGACCGCCATCTTTTTTTCGGTAAAAGTGAACTTCATTGGTTCCAGCTCCTTCCGGCATAATGTGTTTCGCTACATACAGTATAGCACATATTCAGCCTGAATAGAAGAAATATTTGTAAGTTCACTGGCCGTATATCTCGCATTTTGGGAGGGCGGCGCTCAGCTCGGCAATCTGCGCCTCGGTCAGTCCGCTGCCGCCGATATAGAGGGTGCGAAGGCCGGACAGGGAATAGAGCGGAGATGGGTCAGTTACGGCGCAGCCGTCCAGGCTTAGTGTGACGAGCTTTTTCAGCTCGGAAAGGGCCGTCAGGTCCGTCACGGCGGTATAGTCCAGGGAAAGCTGGGTCAGGCCGGTGCAGGCGCTAAGGGCGGAGATATCCGAAAGCTCGGCATTATAGCTCAGGTGAAGCTCGGTAAGCGCGGTGCAGGAACCAAGGGCCGTGATGTCCTTTATCTTGTTCTTCATCAGATCCAGAACCCGGAGCTTTGTATGATTCTTCAGCGGGCCGATATCCGAAACGCCGTTGCCGGAAAGCTCCAGAACCTCCAGGCCGGAGAGGGTATAAAGCGGGGAAATGTCACTGATTTTGTTATTGTTCAGCAGAAGGGCGGTCAGGTTCCTGAAGCGGGTGACGTCGGTGATGTCCTTGACGGATTTGCCGGAGGCGTCCACAGTGGCGTCCGTGGATTTATATTCCCCGCTGCCCAGCTTAATGCGATACACCAGCTCGGAATGGGATACGCTGCATCCGGGCAGCGCCAGCTTCAGCTTGTCCACCGCGTCGCCGGTCAGATCCCCATTGTCGTCTATGGAAAGCTCCCGAAGGCCTGTCAGAGCGGCCAGGGCGGTCAGGTCGCCGTCATCAAGCCCGGTGTTTTTGAGCCCCAGCTTTTCCAGCTTTGCCAGGCCCAGCAGGGGACTTACGTTCTTGAGCGGGTTGCCGTTCAGATAAAGCTCCGTAAGCTCGGTCAGCTCCGTCAGGGCGGCGATCTTTGTGATCTTGTTGCCGTCCGCGTCAAGATATTGAAGGCCGGTCAGCCCCATCAGCGGCGAGAGGTCGGTTACCTTGTTGTTCCAGATGCACAGCCAGGTGAGATTCGGAAGATCCACCAGCGCCGTCAGATCGGACACGCTGTTATTTTTCAGGTTCAGCGTCGTGAGAGCCGTGCACTGGGACAGGACGGAAATGTCGTCGATCCCCTTGCCCGAAAGGTCAAGCTCGGTGACGTCCGACATAAAGGTAACGCCGCCAAGAGAGATTTCGACGGCCTCGGACAGGGCCTCCTCGGATTGGATGCCGCACAGGGGCAGGGCTTCTTCAAGGTCTTTAAGCTGGGATTGGGTGATTTCAATCTCCTTGATGCTCAGCAGGGTAAGCCGCCCGAGACCGTAAAGGGGAGAAAAATCCGTAATGGGATTCTTATCCAGATAAAGGGTGCGCAGGTTGGAAAGGTCCGCAAGGGGGGACAGGTCGGATATGGCGTTGCCGCTGAGAATAAGGCTGGTCAGCTCCGACAGGCCGGACAGGGCTGAGATGTCGGCAATTTCGCAGCCCTCAACCGTCAGGCTGGTGAGGGACGACAGCCCGCCGATGGCCGTCATGTCCGCGGGCGAAACATCGGTGTTTCTGATAATGAGGCTTTTCACGTCCGGGGCGACATTCTGGCCTGCGATTTCAACGCTTTCCCCCCCGCCTTCCTCCGACAGCTTGTCCCGGTATTCCGTCAGCAGGCGGTCGGCCTCGGGGCTATCGCCTCCCCTGAGCCAGCCCTCCAGCACGGCCACGGCAGCGGGATAATCGTCCTTGGCGGCGTAGGACCTGGCCAGCAGCAGGGCGCATTCCTCGGTATCGCTGATGCGCCTGGCCTCGCCGAGCATGGCAATGGCGCCGTCGTAGTCCCCGCCGATATAATAGACCATGGCCGTCTCGTACTTATTGTCATAGTCCCTTTTCTCCGAGAGTCTTCCGATAATCAAAACGGCCGAAATCACCGCGGCCACCAGAAGCAGGGCGATGACGGTGAGGAGCGTGAGGCTTTTTTTGCTGAACTTTAGTTTCGCTTTCATGTGCATCATCCTTAAAAAGCCCAATTGCCGGAGCGGAAAATCTCCGCCTGCTCTCCATTTCGCCGTATGCCGGTAATGGCAAGGTCAGGCGTGCCGATCATGAAGTCCTCATGGATGATCGAGTCGTTTATGCCCTTGGCCCGGCATTCTTCAAGAGTATAGCGCTCATAGCCGTCCAGGCAGTTTGTAAAACCGGAGCCGAGGGCCAGGTGGCATGCGGCGTTCTCGTCAAAAAGCGTGTTATAGAACATCAGGCCGGAATTGCTGATGGGGCTGTTATGGGGCACCAGCGCGCACTCGCCCAGCATGTCTGAGCCATCGCCCATGGAGATGATGGTGCGCAGGGCTTCCTCGTTCTTTTCGGCGTGAACCTCCGCAGCCCTGCCATTTTCAAAGCGGATGGAGAAATTTTCAATCAGAACGCCGCGGAATGCCAGAGGCCGGGAGGAATAGACAATGCCTTCGGCTTCGCCCTTCATGGGGCTGATAAATACCTCCTCGGAGGGAATGTTCGGGTTATAGACCACGCCGGTGCCAAGCGTGGTTTCCGCGCCGGCCAGGAAGCGGGAATCCGGAATCAGGCCCACCCGCAGGTCGGTGCCGTTGCCGGCTTTGTATATGAGAGTCTTCAGATTAAGGCTGTTGAGGTGCTCGCAGCGGTGCTTAAGATCCGCGTTATGCATTTCCCAGGCTTTGATGGGGTCGGTCCCGTCGGCGCGGGAGGTATAGAGGATGGCTTCCCAGAGCCTTTCCACCGCCTTGCCCGCGGAAAGCTCCGGAAACATTTTTTTCGCCCACTTTTCACCGGGGACGGCGGCGATGCACCACTGATATTTGTTGTCCATCGTATCCCGGATGGGCTTGATGACCTTCTGGCGGGATCGCGTGCCCCCGGCCCACTTTCCCTGGTCTATGCCGTTCAGCCCGTCCGGGTCCGCAGACTCCAGATAGATCATGGCGGGCAGGGTTTCCGCCCGGTGGCGCAGCCGCATTTCCTCCCACTTGTCCACCTTGCCGAGCACGGCGGGTTTCTGATACCTTACGTGCAGCTTTGTGAGCGGCTGGTGCTCCCATTCCACCGCCACCTCGGACGCCCCCGCGCGGTAACATTCGTGCACTAGGGTTTTCACAAATTCCGGCTGATCCAGCTCGGCCCTGATAACAACGGCCTGGCCCTTTTGGACGTTCGCGCCAGTGCCGGCGATCAGGCGCGCGTATTGTTTAAGAACAGTTTTTTTCATTTTGCAGATCCCTCATTTAGTAAAAGTTTAACGTTTGTTGCGAAATACCGCGCTCTGTGCTATTATAACATGAATTGCACAGCAATTTATGCTTTTCGCCATGCAGCGCAGGCGGTTTTTAGCGCCCGCCCGGTCGAAAGCGGATGCGCGATCACTGCTTTGCAGTGATAATATCACAGTTTTTAGACGGACGCACTATTTTATGAAAAATCTCCGCAGAAAGCCATCTGCGGGAAAGGAAGACTGACATGGAAAACAACAGAAAGACAATGGACAAGCTGGTGGCCCTGTGTAAAAACCGGGGCTTCATCTACGCCGGATCGGAAATTTACGGGGGGCTTGCCAACTCCTGGGACTACGGCCCGCTGGGCGTGGAGCTGAAAAACAACATCAAAAAGGCGTGGTGGAAGAAATTCGTTCAGGAAAACCAGTATAACGTGGGCCTGGACTCCGCCATCCTGATGAATCCGCAGGTTTGGGTGGCGTCGGGGCACGTGACCACTTTCAACGACCCCCTCATCGACTGCAAGTCCTGCAAAATGCGCCACCGGGCCGACAAGCTTATTGAGGGCTGGCTGTCCGAAAACCCGCGGGATGGCGTCCTGGTGGAGGCGATGACCAACGGGGACATGGTCGCCTTTATCCGGGATAACAGTATACCCTGCCCCGGCTGCGGCAAATCGGATTTTACCGACATCCGCAAGTTCAATCTGATGTTCAAGACCCATCAGGGCGTGACGGAGGATTCCGCCGCCGAGGTTTACCTGCGCCCGGAAACGGCTCAGGGCATATTTGTCAATTTTAAAAATATCCAGCGCACCACACGGCGGAAAATACCCTTCGGCGTCTGCCAGGTGGGCAAGAGCTTCAGAAACGAGATCACCCCGGGCAACTTCATCTTCCGGATCCGGGAGTTCGAGCAGATGGAGCTGGAGTTCTTTTGCGAGCCCGGCACCGATCTGGAGTGGTTTTCCTACTGGCGCGAATTCTGCCATAACTGGCTGCTGGGCCTGGGGATGGCGGATGAAAATCTGCGTCTGCGGGATCACGAGAAGGAGGAGCTTTCCTTCTACTCGAAAGCGACGACGGATTTCGAGTATTTGTTCCCATTCGGCTGGGGCGAGCTTTGGGGCGTCGCCGACCGGACGGATTACGACCTGACCCAGCACCAGAACACCTCGGGTCAGGATCTGACATATTATGATCAGGAGAGGAACACCCACTATATTCCTTATGTTATCGAGCCTTCCCTAGGGGCGGACCGCGTAACGCTGGCCTTTTTATGCGACGCTTACGACGAGGAACTGCTGGATGCTGAAAAGAACGACAGCCGCGCGGTTCTCCGACTGCACCCGGCTCTGGCGCCAATTAAATGCGCGGTGCTCCCACTTTCTAAGAAGGCGGTGCTTTCCGATCCGGCCCGCCGGCTGTGCGGTGAGCTTTCCAAGCATTTTATGTGTGAATACGATGATACCGGCTCTATCGGCAAGCGCTACCGCCGCCAGGACGAGATCGGCACACCCTTCTGCGTGACCCTGGATTTTACCACCGTGGGCGATGAAAAGACCCCTGCCGACGGCTGTGTGACGGTCCGGGAGCGGGACAGCATGACCCAGGAGCGTATTCCCATGGACAGACTGAAAGATTACCTTCTTGAAAAGCTGGCATATTAATTCATGAATGAAATCCTTGCACCCGAAAAAATCGTCGAAGCACAACCTGGCATCGCCGCAAAACACGGAAAACGAACGCCGATCCTTTCCAATAGGTCCCGTCTTTCACTTACGGTTCTGCTGTCTTTCCTTACCGGTCTTCTGCTGACTCTGGATGGTGTGCTGATTACAACCCAGAGCCTGCACAGGACCCTGGCCTGGCTGACGCAAAAGCCTCTGGCAGTTTTTGCCTGCGCATTGTTTCTCACCCTGATCATGCTGCTTCTGGCGGGCGTTTCCCGCAGCGTTTTTGCGGGGGGACTGATTGTTTCCGTTCTGCTGCTGGCGGCGAGCCTGGTGGACTATTTCAAAAACCTGATTGCGTCGACGCCCCTGCAGATTTCCGATATGGGGCTGATCAGCAAACTGAACAATATTGCGCAGCTCAACAGCGCGTCGATCACCTTCTCCCGAAACACCATTATCGCCCTCGGGGCGGCGGTTGCGTGGCTTGTCGTGCTGGCGCTGCTTTCAGGGAGGCTGAGGCTGCCCTGGAAGCTGAGCCTTCCGTCTGCGGGCGCCGCAGCCGCCCTGTTTTTCCTCATGTTCATCCAGACCACCGTAGTAAACGGCTGGTGCTTCGCGCCGCTGGGCGCGGAGCTGAGCGCCACATACGGGCAGGCCTTTGTGAACGACCGGTGCGGGGTGCCGCTGGGACTCTGGCGTTCATACCTTTTCTATCACGGCGGATACGAGTTGTCCGAAGCCGGGCTGAAGGCCGCCGTGGCCGATGCGCGGGAATACATAAACGATGTGGCCGATGCCGGTTCGGACGTGCAGCCAAACGTGATCATGATCCTTTCCGAATCTTTTTTTGATGTTACGAAGCTCCCGGGAGTCTCCTATGCCGAAGACCCGGCGGCGGATTTTCACAAGGCTTGCTCGGAGGGGGTTTCCGGCACGTTCTATACGCGCACTCTGGGCTATGGAACTTGCAATATCGAGCTTGAAATCCTCACCGGGATCAATAACCGGTTTCTGCCTTCCGATGAAATGCTCTGTTATTGGGATGGGGAAGACTTTGAAAAGCTCTCAACCGTGCCGGGGATATTCCGGGAAAACGGATATTACACCGCATTTCTGCATACCTTCAACGATGATATCTATAACCGCGCGCCAATCTATTCCCACCTCGGCTTTGACGACCTGTATTTTTCCGGCGACTTTGCGAAAATTGATCCGGATGCGGCCGCGGCGGAGGATTATTGGGCGTATCTGTCGGAGAAAATATCCGGGGAGTTCTATTCCGACGATTATATGGCCGACCTGCTGATAGAGCTATATGAGCAGAAATCGGCGGACGGCCCGGTCTTTCTCTATGCCGCCACGATGGAAAACCATACCCCTTACAAGGCGGACAAGTATGAAAGCTATGACTACGCCTTTTCCTCCGGGCTGAACGAGGAGGCCCAGGGCGTCCTCAGCGCTTTCACCCAGGGGGCGGCCGATGCGTCCCTGTCCCTGGGCAAGCTGACGGAATACTTTTCGGCCTGTGACGAGCCGACGGTAATCGTCTTTTTCGGCGACCACAGGCCCGGGCTGCCGCTTTCCGATGGATCGACGGTATACAGCGCCCTGGGTATGTGCGGCGAATCCAACGCGGACTGGCGGATTGAGGAACTGGCAAATCTGTATTCCACGGACTATGTTATCTGGGCAAATGATGAGTCCCTTCTGCCGGGAGAGCCCGGTAGCACCACGGACACGTCCAGCAACTTTATCGGACTTGACGCGCTGCGCGCCGGCGGAATGCCCCTGGACCCTTACTGGAAGATGGTCGCCAGCGTGAAGGAACGCTGCACGGCCTATACCTGGCAGTACTTTGTGTCAAAGGACGGGGCGATATCCTCCGCGCTGCCGGAGGCGCTGGACAGCGGGGACGCGCGTAAGTTCGAAGTGATGACGTATCTGATCAGGCAGGCGCTTTCCGGCGACAAAGGTGAAGCTGCCTTCCTTGAACTTGAATAGGAGGGCATATGAACCCCGGACAGGAAATCGTAAAATGGCTCAGGCCGGCCGGGTGCGTCCTTGTCCTGCTGCTGTCGGCCCTGGCTCTGGTCACGCTGTTCATATCGGGAAATGACCCTGTGAAAGGCTATCATCCGCCCCAGACCTCAGCTTATTATGCCCAGCATCCCGAGGCTCTGAAGGCGGAGCTGGAGCAAAACGTATTTCCCGCCCTTTCAGGAATTGAGAGCTGCCGGGTAACGGAGGAGGGCAAGCTTCTGATTACGCTGACGGGCGAGGGCTTTGCCGTTGCCAGGAGCGCCCTGCTCAGGTATTACGACAAGGAGCTTTTTGAGTTTGTAATCCCAACGGAGTGAGATAAATAAATGGAGACAGGTGAATGAGATGAAAGAAGGATGGATTAAGGCAGCGGCGGCCGTCCCCGCAATCAGGGTTGCGGACACGGCATACAATGCGGTGCAGGCTGCAGGCTGCATCCGCGAAGCCGCGGAGAAGGAGGTAAGGATACTGGTTTTTCCGGAGCTGTGCCTGACCTCCGCCACCTGCGGAGATCTTTTCGGCCAGCGCATACTGCTGGACGGCGCTCTGGAGGCCCTTCGGCAGGTTGCCCAGGCTGCGTGCGGGACGGAGATGCTTGTTTTTCTGGGAATGCCACTGTCCTGGGGGGGGCGGCTGTATGATGTAGCCGCTGTTTTGTACGGAGGCAGGCTGCTTGGCTTTGTACCGCGTACCTGTGTGGACGGCACGCCCTTCGCGAAGCCGTTGGATGGGGTTGCCCAGGTAACCGTTCCGGGGTTTGATCCCGTATATTTTGGCGCCGACCTGCTGTTTGCCCACAAAGCCGTTCCGGAGCTTATCGTTGCCGCCCAGATCGGGGTGGACAGGGATATGCCAAGCTCTCCCGCGGCAAGGCACACCGCAGCCGGGGCAACCGTCGTTGCTCAGCTGGACGCTTTCCCGGCGACCGCGTATTCCGCCCGGGATATGGTAAATGACACGGTTACGGACAGCCGCCGTCTGCACTGCGGCTGGATCTCCGCAGCCCCGGGCAAAGGGGAGTCCACCGCGGATAAAGTCTATTCCGGTCTTTGCGTCGTCGCAGAGGACGGGGAGATACTGGCCGTCCGGGAAACCGGCGACGGCCTTCTTGTCTCGGAGATCGACACTGATTATTTGATCGCCGCCCGCAGGCGGTCGGCCGGATTTCATTCCGACGGCGCGGGACATACCACGGTTTCCTGGGGTGGTGAACTGCGCAAGACGGAAATCACCCGGGCATATTCCAAAACGCCGTTTCTTCCGGCGGATGAGAAAGATTTGCCGGACTTCTGCCGGCGGGCGCTGGATATCCAGGCTGAGGGCCTCGTTAAGCGGATGACGCACACCGGATATTACAGGCCGGTGATCGGCGCTTCCGGGGGTGTGGACTCCACCCTTGTGCTGCTGGCCTGCGCCAGCGCGCTGGATAAGCTGGGGCTTCCCAGGAGCAACATGGTCGCGGTGACGATGCCCTGCTTCGGCACCACCAGCCGCACCAAGAACAATGCCATTATCATTGCCGAGGAGCTTGGCGCAACCCTCCGGATCATCCCCATCGGGGATTCGGTCAGGGAGCATTTTAAGGCCATCGGGCATGATTTTGACAATCAAAACGTGGTGTTCGAAAACGCCCAGGCCCGTGAGCGCACAATGGTGCTTTTTAATATCGCCAACGAGATCGGCGGGCTGAACGTGGGGACAAAGGACCTTTCCGAGCAGGCGGACGGCTGGTGTACCTTCAACGGCGACCAGATCTCCAACTATGACATCAATGCGGGCATGACCAAAACCATGGTGCGCGCAACCGTAAAATACCTGGCGGACAACAGCCCGAACCCCACTCTCAGGGAAGCGCTGCTGGACATTTTGAGCACACCGGTGACGCCGGAGCTTCTGCCCCTTTCCAGCAGCGGCGAGCTGATCCAGAAGAGCGAGGACAGCGTCGGCCCATACGACCTTCAGGATTTCTTCCTTCACCATCTGGTCAGGCGCGCAGGCCGGCCCGAAAAGGTTCTCCGGCTGGCCGAATACGCCTATGGCGACAGATACGACCGCGATACCCTGATCAAATGGCTCAGGAGTTATTCCGTGCGGCTGTTCTCACAGCAGTTCAAGCGCTCCTGCACGGCTGACGGCCCGGATGTGACCGGCTTTACCTTCTCCCCGCGGGCAGGGCATAAAATGCCCTCGGACGCCAGCGGCGGCCTCTGGCTGGACACCATAGATGCGCTTTAAACCGCATATAAAAAAACAAACAACCGGCCTACAAGGCCGGTTGTTTGTTTAAGAGAGGGGAAAGTGTATGGAAAAGGAGAGAGTCATATCAATAAATATCACTGGTTTCTACCAGTTCGACCATCACATCGAAGCTTCTGCCACTTCTGTAGATGGTGAGTACAAGAGTACTTCCTACCTCCAGACTGTCCTTGATGGCGCTGACGTCATACGTGGTGGTGACGGGGACGCCGTTCACAGCGGTGAGGATATCGCCGACAATAATGCCCTGGCGTTCCGCGTCCGAGCCTTGCGATACTCCGCTGATATAAAGGCCTTCGGGCAGATCGTAATAGTCGGATGCGCTGCTGGGTATGGGGCCGATGGTGATGCCAATGGCGGGGCGGCCCTTAACTTGTCCGCTGGCGATCAGAGAATCCACCACGGGCTTGATCGTGTCGGTGGGGATTGCAAAACCGATTCCCTCTATAGTGGAGTAGAATGAGGCGGACATCATTTTCATGTTGGTTATGCCCACGACCAGGCCGCTCATGTTGATCAGCGGGCCGCCGGAATTGCCCTCGTTTATCGCCGCGTTTGTCTGAAGCAGGGTCATGGTGTTGCCGTTATAGGCGATATCTCTGCTGATGGCGGAGATGATGCCGTCGGTCATGGTTCCGCGCAGCTCTTCCCCGAGGGGATTGCCGATGGCGATGACCTTGTCGCCCACCATGAGGCTGTTGGAATCGCCGAACTTTGCCGGCGTGAGGCCGGAAGCCTCAATTTTGAGAACCGAAATGTCGCTTACCGCGTCTGCGCCGACAAGTTTGGCCTCATATCGGGTATTATCCCAGAGTGTGACGGTTACTGCGTTTGTACCCTCCAGGATATGGGTGTTTGTAATAATATAGCCGTCCTCAGTGAGGAGAATGCCGCTTCCCCAGTAATAGCTCTCGTCGTCAACATCAGCGGTGATGGCCACCACGGAAGGGGCGCACCGGGCATAAATCTCCTGAAACGTAAGAATCTCTTCTCCGGCGTCCGCAGTCAGATCAAGAGTGACGCCCGAACCGGTTTCAGTTCTGGGAATGGCGTTTTTGCCGGTTATGGAATCGTTCCCCGCGTAATACTCGTATAAATATTCCCGGTAGTCGCCGCCATAATCGTTGTCCGGCACCTCCGGCACATCGCGGCCGAAATGATAGTCCCAGCTGCCGAACTGAATATCCAGACTCCCGTCGTCCTCGGTAAAGGCAAGGGCGGTGGCGATGATCAGTACCAGCACAAACAGGCTGACGGATATGGCCTTGATGACGCCGCTGCGCTTTTTCTTCGGCGCTGAATCCCTTGCGCTCCAGTATGGATCGGCAAAAGATGGGGTGCGGCCGGCGGAGTGATGGGGAGGGGGATATGCGGGAGAGCTGGTATTGGGACTAATGTCCGCCGGCACATGATTCACGCGCCCTTCCGGGGAGGCGGCGCTGTTTGGGGAATGATACCAGTCGCCGCTGCGATTTCTTTCATCTTCTGTCATGAAGGTTCCCCCTTGAGGCATATTTAGGATAATCTGCAAATTTGTGCAGGGTATGAATACAATTAAAACAATCTGTGAACATCAAATCTTATTACTTTTTACTTTGCCAGCGTGAGGGAGAAAACAAAGTCTGTAACGCCGTCGCGGCTGGTTACGGAAATATCCTCATTATGTGCGTCCAGAATCGTTTTAACCAAATACAGGCCGAGCCCGACGCCTTCCCGGTCCAGACTGCGCGAGCGGTCGGATTTATGGAAGCGGTCAAAGATGAGGGGCAGATCCTCCTCCGAGATCGTATCGCCGGTATTTTTAATTGAAACATAAGCCTTTCCGCCTTCCTTGCACAGGGAAATGCACAGGCAGCTTCCGGGTGTGGCAAATTTGACCGAGTTATCCAGGAGATTATAGAGCACCTGCGTGATGGCATCGGGATCGGCGACGACGGTCATGTGCTGTTCGGGAAGCTGGATTTCAACGCCCAGGCCCTTTTCCTCGGCACGGCTCTCGAAACTCAGCAGGGTGCGTATGATCAGCTCGTTAATATTCAAATCCCTGCGGCGTGAAAGGTCGGCGCCGATGCTTTTCATTTTTGACAGATTCAGCATCCGCCAAACCAGACGCGACAGCCGCCGGGTTTCGCCCGCGATGATGGCCAGGTATTTTTCCTGGTTTTCCTTGGGAATCGTGCCGTCCAG
>DIRC01000005.1:62526-84712 GCA_002427465.1 Clostridiales bacterium UBA5446
TTAAAGGAGACCGTCAGCGCCGCCAGCTCGTCGGTTTCATCGTCTTCCGTGACCCGGACGGAAAAGTCGCCGTGGGCGAACTTCCGGGCCGCGGCGGCCATCTCGTCCAAAGGCTTTGCCAGCCGCTTTGTGGTGATGAGGGACATCAGCATGGCCAGCAGCATCACGGCCAGCGCCACGGCGAAAAACACCCAAATGAAGGACGTCCAGGCACCGATGATTGTGGTGCTGTCCGAGCTGACAAATACAAAGCCGATCACGGCGCCCGTTACCGCCGAAGTGATGGGCATGGCTACTACATAATGGGTCGTGGGATAAAAGCCGCCGAGGTCGGTCAGAGCGTCGAGTGAGCCGTTGGTTTCCAATTGATAGATGTAGCCGGCGTCAATGCGTTTTCCGATATAGGGCGAAGCCACGTCCATATCGGAGCAGGAGACGACAATGCCGCCGGAGTCGGTGATAAAAATATGGTTGCCGGTGGATAGGGACATGGAGCTTATGGTCATGCGGAGCGTCCAGCTGTTCAGGTCTCCGTCCCGCGTGAGGGCGGAGGCCGTGCGCACGACCTCGCTGGCGTTGGCGTCCATACTATCCCGGTGTGCGTTGATGACATATCTGCGCCCTATAAAAATAAAGGCGGAGCCGAGCATGACGAAGCTTAGAAGCACCATCGCGGCCGTTGAGATGAAGTTTTTGAAGTAGATACTCTTCAAGAAATAAAAACCTCCGGGCTCCTGTCATCCGTTATACTCGAATTTATAGCCGACGCCCCACACGGTTTTGAGAGACCATTTGTCTGAAACGCCCTCAAGCTTTTCCCTCAGCCGCTTGATATGTACGTCCACTGTGCGCGAGTCCCCGAAATAATCAAAGCCCCATACTTCGTCCAGGAGCTGATTTCTAGTGTACACGCGGTTTGGAGAGGCGGCAAGATGATAGAGCAGCTCCATCTCCTTTGGGGGGGTATCAACCCTTTTGCCGTCCACCGTCAGTTCGTAGGAATCCAGGTTGATGACCAGCTTATCGAAGGTCAGCTTATGTTCCGCGGGCATTTCGCCGGGTTCTGAGCGCCGCATGACGGCGTGTATGCGGGCCAAAAGTTCCTTAACCTCGAAGGGCTTTGTCATATAGTCGTCGGCGCCCATTTCGAGACCGGATATTTTGTCATAGGTCTCGCCCTTGGCAGTCAGCATGATGATGGGAACCTTGGATTCGTGCCGGATCTCCCGGCATACCTGCCAGCCGTCCATTGTGGGGAGCATAATGTCAAGCAGGACAATATCGGGTGAAATATCCAACGCGGCCTGAAGGCCTTTTCCGCCGTCGGCGGCGAGGGAGACATCAAAGCCGTCTTTTTCAAGGTAAAGGCGCAGAAGCTCGGCAATGTTGTTGTCGTCCTCGATCACCAGGGCTTTTTTCTTCATGGGAAAACCTCCAAACGAGGATGTATTTGCATGGGCATATCTCGATACCATATTATAAACCATAGGAGCGGGCAATAGTGAATAAAATGTTAAGGTTTTTTGTCGGAATCTTTCATTCACGCCGGGCATAGCCGCTTTATCCCGCGGCAAAAACATGGGAAACAGCAGGCATTTTTCGCATGCTGTTTTTTTGCGGAGGGTTCGGAGATCGGGATTTGCCCGCTATTTACATTCAAAGAAAATTATAGTATCTTATTGAGTAGAAAAACTGAGGGGAAAAAGATGAATTTATTTGGCAAGAATATCACTGTATCCATTTCCGGGGATAGGAGCGGCCCCGTTTTGCTGGTGACGCTGGATGGCCTTCCGTCCGGAGTCCCCCTGAGCGCGGACGACGCCTGGAAGACGGCGTCACGCCATATTCCGGGCGCGGCCGAGATCCCGCTTGAGCATCAGGAAGAGGCCCCCGCAGTCATAAGCGGACTGCGCGGAGGGGTTACGAACGCGGAACCGCTGACGGCCATGTTCAGGATTCGGGAGGAAACGCCGCGGACGCTGAACGCGCCCCGGCCGGGGCATGAGGATCTGGCAGTCATGGCCTGCGCGGGAAGCTGGGATTTTTCCGCCGGGGCATACAGCGGCCGGTTTAATGCCGCCCTGGCCTTCGCGGGGGCGCTGTGCGCGCAGCTTCTGGATCGGGAGGGCATTACGGTATCCGCCCGCGTGGCGGCCATCGGCGGCGAGGCCGGAGACGGGCTGGATTTTCAGACGAAGAAGGTCCTGCTGGATGCCAGGGGCAGCGGAGATTCGGTTGGAAGCGTCGTGGAATGCCTGGTCACCGGACTGCCGGCGGGGTTGGGGTCGCCCGCTTTCGGCGGCATTGAAAGCCGCGTAGCGGCCCTGCTTTTTTCCATCCCCGGCGTCAAGGGCGTTGAATTCGGTTTGGGCTTTGGGTTCGCATCCCTGAAGGGCAGCGCGGCCAATGACCCGATCGTCCTTCGCGACGGTATGGTAACGGCCGAGACAAACAATTCCGGCGGTGCGGACGTGGGCGTGACCACCGGGCTGCCCCTGGTTATGCGCATGGCCCTGCGCCCAACGCCGTCAATCAGCAGAGAACAGCGCACGGTGGATCTGGACACCATGCAGGAGACGGCGCTGCGCCTGCGAGGCAGGCACGAGCCCTGCCTCGGGCCCCGAGCGGTACCTGTCATGGAGGGGGCGGTAGCCCTTTGTGTTCTGGACTCCCTGCTTGAACAAAAACAGAAAAGAGACTGTATATGAAGCTTGATCTTTGCATGCCCTGCCTTTTCGGCCTGGAAGGCCCCCTGGGAAACGAGCTGCGCCATATGGGAATGGACAGCGTTGCGCCCGAAAACGGCCGCGTCAGATTCAGCAGCGACGGGCTGGGAATGGCCAGGGCGAATATCCGTTCCCGTTTCGGGGAGCGGGTGCTCATTGAACTCGGGCAGTTTCACGCCCCGAGCTTTGAAGAGCTTTTCGAAGGCGTTCGGGCGCTGCCACTGGAAAGATTTATTCCCAAAAACGGACGCTTCCCCGTAAAAGGATATTCTCTGGATTCGGCCCTTCATTCCGTGCCGGATTGCCAGAAAATCATCAAAAAAGCCGCCGCGGAGCGGCTGAAAGCCGCATACGGCCTGAATTGGTGCCCTGAGGACGGGACACTCTACCAAATCCAGTTTTCCATTATGAAGGATCAGGCGGTTATCTATCTGGATACCACCGGGACGGGGCTGCATAAACGTGGCTATCGTCCGGATCAGGTGGCGGCCCCGCTGAGGGAGACTTTGGCGGCTGCGATGGTGGATATTGCAGGATACCGGGGAAAAGGCGATTTCTGCGATCCTTTCTGCGGCAGCGGCACAATTGCCATCGAGGCCGCTCTGGCGGCTAAAAATCGCGCCCCCGGTCTGAACAGGCGGTTTTCGGCGGAAGACTGGACATGCTTCAATTCAGGAATTTGGCAAAAAATCCGGGAAGAGGCCCGAGCACGCGAGTTTTCCGGGCAATACCATATCTTCGCAGCGGATATTGATCCCAAGGCCGTGGCGATTTCCCGCGCCAACGCCGCCCGGGCGGGAGTGGCGGACATCATCAGCTTCGAAACCGCCGACGCCACTGAATTTTCCCGGAAAACCCAGGGAGGAGTTATCGTTACCAATCCGCCATACGGTGAGCGGCTGATGGAAAGACGCGAAGCGGAAGATCTTTACCGGGCCTTCGGCGCCGCCTTCCGCGAGACGGAAAACTGGCGGCTGCACCTGCTGTCTTCACACACCGAATTTGAGCGGACCTTCGGAAAAACCGCAGATAAAAAGCGTAAGCTATACAACGGTATGATAAAATGTGATCTCTTCATTTATCATGGGAAAAAGGGGTAAAATAAGAACATGAGGCATTTGTTCGTCGTCAATCCGGTCGCGGGAAAACTCAGGCTGGATGATAAGCTCAAGCGGGTATCGGCCGTGATTTCCAGTCTGCCGGACGAGGTTCTCTCCGGGAGCAGCTTTGAGGTATATGTCACCAAAGCCCCTATGGACGCCTGCGATAAGGTGAAACAGGCGGCTGAAAATGAGGCGGATCTTCGGGTATATGCCTGCGGTGGGGACGGAACGCTTAACGAGTGCGTCAACGGTGCGGCAGGGCTTCCCAATGTGGCTGTGACAAGCTGGCCTATCGGCACGGGAAACGACTTTATCCGGACTTTTGGAAAGGATCAGAAAAAGTTCCGGGATTTGGCGTCCCTGATTACCGGGGAAATCCGTAAGCTGGATCTTATAGACTGCAACGGGCGCATGATCATCAATATCAGCTCGGTGGGGGTTGATGCGCGTGTGGCGAGGGATGTCCATAAATACAGCCACATTCCATTGGTGGGCGGCGCCGCGGGGTATGTGATCTCCACTGCGGCAAATTATATCAAAGGGCTGAGCAGCGAGATGACCGTGGAGACGGAAGGAATGAGCTGCGGCCCGGAAATCAACCTGGTGTGCGCGTGCAACGGCAGGTTCTATGGCGGGGGCTTTAACCCGGTGACCGATGCCTGCCCGAACGACGGGCTGATGGATTGCCTGATCGTGTCGGGGATAAACCGGTTATCTTTCATCGGCGCGATTCTGGGCTATGCCAAGGGCCGGTATAAGCGGTATCCCCAGTATATCACCCATGTCCGCACCAAGCAGCTTACGATAAAGGCGAAAAACCCTGAAATTATTAATCTGGACGGCGAAACGATGACCGGAAAGCATATTGTTTTTCATATCGTGCCGGAGGGTATAAACTTTATCTTTCCCAGGGGGACGACGTTCTTCGACTGAGTGTTAACAGAAAATTTTAATCTTTTTTGCTGGAATCACTTGACTATTTTCTAAAATGTGCTATTTTTATAAGCGGGTTAGCACTCTTTTGACAAGAGTGCTAACCCGCTGAAGATGTTAATAATTTTTGCAGGAGGTAATACAATGAAGCTCAAACCTTTGGCGGACAGAGTCATTATCCGTCAGAAGGAAGCCGAGGAAAAGACCAAAAGTGGGATTATCCTTGCGGCATCCGCTCAGGAGAAGCCTGAGATTTACGAGATTGTTGAGGTTGGCCCCGGTGGGATGATTGAGGGCAACGAAGTCGTTATGACTGTAAAAAAGGGTCAGACGGTTCTCGTAGGTAAATACAGCGGAACAAAGGTGAAGGTTGACGACGAGGAGCTGACCATTGTGAAGCAGAGCGATATTCTCGCCATAGTGGAATAATTAGGAGGAAAAGAGCATGGCAAAACAGATTATTTACGGCGAGGAAGCCCGCAAGGCTATAGAGAGCGGCGTGAACCGCCTTGCCGATACCGTTAAGATCACTCTTGGGCCCAAGGGCCGCAACGTTGTTCTCGACAAAAAGTATGGCTCCCCTCTCATCACCAATGATGGGGTGACGATTGCCAAGGAAATAGAGCTTGAGGACCCATTTGAGAACATGGGCGCTCAGACGATCAAGGAAGTTTCCACAAAGACCAACGACGTGGCCGGCGACGGCACCACCACCGCAACGGTGCTGGCCCAGGCGATGATTCGCGAGGGGCTGAAGAATCTGGCCGCGGGGGCCAATCCGATGGTGATGAAGCGGGGCATCCAGAAGGCAACCGAGGCCGCAGTGGCGGAAATCCGCGCCAATTCCCAGCCGGTGTCCGGCAGTCAGGATATCACCCGCGTGGGTATCATCTCCTCCGGCGACGAGCTGATCGGCACACTGATCGCCGAGGCCATGGAGCGCGTCAGCCAGAACGGCGTGATCACCGTTGAGGAGTCCAAGACGGCCGAGACGTATTCCGAGGTCGTTGAAGGCATGCAGTTCGACCGGGGCTATGTTACCCCATATATGGTGACGGACAGCGAGAAGATGGAGGCCGTTATTGACGACGTCTATATCCTCATCACCGATAAGAAGATCTCCAACATCCAGGAGATTCTGCCCCTTCTGGAGCAGATCGTGCAGGCGGGCAAGAAGCTTCTCATAATTGCCGAGGACGTTGAAGGCGAGGCCCTTGCCACCATCATCCTAAATAAGCTGCGCGGCACTTTCGTCTGCGTTTGCGTAAAGGCTCCGGGCTTTGGCGACAGGCGCAAGGATATGCTTCGCGACATTGCCGTTCTGACCGGCGGGCAGGTTGTTTCCTCCGATCTTGGCATGGAGCTTAAGGAAACCACCGTGGATATGCTTGGCCGCGCGCGCCAGGTCAAGGTTTCCAAGGAGAACACTATCATTGTCGACGGAGCGGGAGACAGCGCCGCCATCAAGGATCGTATCAGCCAGATCAACAACGAGATCGCGATCACGACCTCCGAGTATGATAAGGAGAAGCTCCAGGAGCGCCTGGCGAAGCTCTCGGGAGGCGTGGCGGTCATTAAGGTCGGCGCAGCCACCGAAACTGAGATGAAGGAAAAGAAGCTTCGTATCGAGGATGCGCTCAACGCCACCCGCGCGGCGGTTGAGGAAGGTATAGTCGCCGGCGGCGGAACTGCGTATGTCATGGCCTCCAAGGCCGCCGCCAGGCTGGAGAAGACCCTCTCCGGCGATGAAAAGACCGGTGCGGCCATCGTCAGCAAGGCTCTGCTCTCCCCGATCTATCAGATCGCGGAAAACGCCGGGCTGGAGGGCGCCGTTATCCTGGATAAGATTATTTCCTCCAAGAGCAGCAGCTTCGGATTCGACGTGACAAATGAGAAGTTCGGCGATATGGTTTCCATGGGCATTGTGGACCCCACCAAGGTCTGCCGCTCAGCCCTGGAGAACGCGGCTTCCATCTCCGCCATGATCCTTACCACCGAAGCCCTTGTAACCGATATTCCCGAAAAGAATCCTCCGATGCCCGCAGCGCCGGACATGGGCGGCATGTACTAAAATATGAAAAAGAAAACCCGCCGAAGTCCACGGTATCATAGGGACAATTTACGAAAAGCAAACTGAATACGGAAAAGCAAGAGAGGCGTTGTTCCTGCAAGGGATACCGCCTCTCTTGTTGCTTCACATGCCTTAACTGTTTGGCATCGATAAATATTGTATGCGATGGGTGAACTATACTTTGCGGAGGAAGTTTTCTTCCGGTGACTGGCAAAATTGAGCGTATCAAAACCCTCTAAACCTACAAGTCTGGAGGGTAACGCTACCGCTTATTCTGGCATGGTAACAGACCCGCCCGTAGTTTTTTGTTGGGCGGGATACGCTATTTTCACACCAATATACTTGATTTATAACGCTAAATGATTTGCCGTTCTAATCGTTCACCCAAACGGCTAAGGATTTCATTGGAGATTGTCCCATCCTGCTCCGCAAGATCACAGGCGGTTATTCTCTCATTTCCAGACTGCCCAATAATCACGGCAATATCTCCAGACTTGACATTCGGAATGTTGGAGATATCCACCAGCATCTGATCCATACAGATACGGCCAATAATAGGAGCTTTAATGCCGTGAACCAAAACACTCCCTACTCCACAGGACAGGGAACGCGGGATACCATCGCCGTATCCGATTGCCACAACCGCTATTCTGGTATCTTGTGGAGCGACAAATTGCAGTCCGTAACCGGCTGCTTCTCCTGAAAATAAATCTTTGACTAAGGCGATTCGCGCCTTTATAGACAAAACCGGCTCCAGTGAAATTCCACAGCGTTCCGTATCAGCGCGGGTGCTAAGTATTCCATAAAGTGCGATTCCAACCCTTGCATAGTTTTCAGCCAGCTCCGGATAGTGCAAAAGACCGTCACTGCTAATGATGTGCTTTTTAGGGCATGTGAATCCGTGCTGACGAAGCTCGGCAACGACGTCGTAGAAGGCTTTTGCCTGTGCATGGGTAAACGCTACGCTTTCAGGGAAATTTTCATCAACTACGCACAGATGCGTGAAAACACCCTCGATGTTCAGGTTTCGACACTGAAAAATTTCGCTGATTTCTTCTATCTTTTCGCTGCGTTCTCCCAAGCGGTGCATACCTGTATCAATCTTGACATGCACAGAAATCTTTTCCCCATAGCGGTCAAGAATCTTCGCATAAGAAAAATCGAGCACGGTCTGCGTCAGGTGATATCGGCGCAGAAGCGAGAAATCCTTTGAATGGGTGTAGCCCAATACCAAGATCGTTCCAGTAATGCCGTTTCTGCGCAGTTCGACCCCTTCCTGAACTGTTGCAACACAGAAAGCATTTATACCCAGCCGGTTCAGCTCCCGCGAGATCAAAACCGCACCATGCCCGTAGGCATTTGCCTTGACGGCGGGCATCAGTTCACAGCCATTAGGAAGCAAGGCGCGAAGGACCTCTACATTATGGCATAACGCGGCGCGGTCAAGCTCAATCCATGCCCGCCCCTTCTGAAATGTTTTTTTCTTTTTGAATACAGGTAATTTAGCTATCAGCACAGCAAACAGAACGGACAGCGCCGATACAGCAAGATAATGGATCAGACTGTTCTGTACCAGCATATCCTCAAGGCCAGTTACTTTTGCCGCTCCCCGCACAACCACAATAAAAAGGGGATGAATAAGATAAATCCAAGTGGAAATAACCCGCAGTAATAATCCCGGTTTTCGATCCCATGCCAAGACAAGCTGATAGAGAAAATACATACACGGCAACAGAGCAAGGTACATGCTATCGTGGCGCTGCCAGCCAAGATAGTGCAGGACAAATCCTTCGATAGTCATCAGTATCATGGAAAGCGCAAACCCAACCATGCTCATTTTCATGCTGCAAGTTCGTGTGGGATGACCAAGCCATGCGCCCATTGTCAGAAAGACAGGCGCGTAAAAGAGTCCGTTACGGGTATAGGAAAATACATGAAACATAGCGTCATAGGCTGTGGACAGAACCGGCACACCAGAAATTGCACCAAAATAGCTGTCTCCCATCAAGCCAATGCCATACAGAAACAGGCTGACAACCATAACCGCCTGGAATGGCAACTTACGGCTCAACAGGAATACAATCAGAAAGCCCAAGATAACCGCTGGCAGATACCACAGGTGGTAGAATGTGCCATCAAACAGGACCATGCGAATAACGTCCGCTACGTCAAGCCCCTTGAACTGACCTGCGTAAAGATTAACCGGCAGATAAATGATGATTGCCACAGCGTACAGAAGTGCGGTCTTCTTGAGAAACCGGACGAGCGGACTAATGTCACGGCTTTTCTCAAACAGGTATTGCGGCAGGACGAAAAAACCCGATACCATCAGAAAAAACGGAACGGCGATCCGGGCGACGATTCGGGTTAGGAAAAAATCCGCATTTGCACTGAATGTAGTCAGAGGCGAGGTGTGGATGCAAATGACCAGTAAGGCAGCGATAAGTTTGAATGCATCCAGCCCTCCGTATTGCTTATCCTTTGTCATTATCATTCCTCCACTCGGTTAGAACAAATCCGTCTGTGTTATTACCGGATACCGAGTATGGAAAGTCGTCCTTGATTTCAAATTCAGTATCCGCTCCAGCCGCAGCTCTTACATAGGCAACCTCAATATTTTGATTCCTCGTCCGATACAAAAAGCGCTTTTCTCCGTTGGGATACTGTTTTAGAAAAGCATGATATTCTTCCAGTGTCAGCCCGAGCTCTGTCATAATTGCGGCATGAGGCGCTCCAACGTAGCGGAAATGCCATGGTTCGTGCGCAATTCCTGTGATAGCCTCTTTCCCCTTTGGATAGCGTTCAATGAAGCCGTACGCCACGGCTTTTTCCCGAAATGTCTGACAGATGCCGGAATAGGGAAAATCCGGACGGATGAAGTCAATCTCTGGCTTGCGAAGTCCCATGTCAAGGGCAAGTCCGGTCTGATGTTCGCTGTGATCCGACCTCGCTACAAACTGCTCTGTAAAAGCAGCCCCGTTGTCTCGCAGGGACTGGTTATAAATGTCCTGCTGTTCTGTTCTGGATCGCCAGCCGCTTACCGCACTGATTTGCTCCCGGCCCTCCATACTGCCCATGAGTTTGGAAAGCAAAACGGCGGCTCTGCGTTCCAGCAGAACCTTGCTATCTGAACGAACTGGAACAAGGGAGCTTTCCACATTTTCTGAACAGTAGGGATACTGATCGTTGACCAAAATCAGGTTGCCTGTATGGACAGCTTTTTTCGGTATCACGAGCATTTTCATACGCCCACCGCCAATTCAATTACACGGGAAATGAGCTGTTCAAAAGAAATGCCGACGGCTTTCATCATATTGGGATATCGGCTGTGTGAGGTGAAGCCGGGGATCGTATTGACTTCGTTGAAAATGACCTTTCCGTCAGCGTTCAGGAACATGTCCACACGCGCAAAGCCACGGCAGCCCAGCGCCTGATAAATCTTTTTTGCGGTCTGTTTGATTTCCTCCGCTTTCTCTTTTGAGATTCGTGCCGGGACATGAATGGCTGAGGTTTTCAAGGTGTACTTTTCCGTAAAATCAAAATAACCGTCCGATAATTCGATCTCATCAACCTCCCCGACTGTTAGCTCATTATTGCCCATCACGGCGCAGCCAACTTCAAATCCGCTTATGCTTTCTTCTATGATAATTTCATCATCATATTCAAAAGCCAACTTGATAGCGGCAGGAAGATCGTGCCGATCAATTACTTTGGTAATGCCATAGGAGGAACCGGCCCTGACTGGCTTTACAAACAGGGGATATCCGAGACTCTCAGCCTGTGCCAGAGCGATTCCGGCGTCCATATTTTTTTGCAAAATAAAAGAGGCTGGAATCTGCACACCAGCGGCATGTGCCAGCTTGTGCGCACGGTCTTTGTCCATGCAGAGCGCAGAGGCCTGCACGCCGCAGCCGACAAGCGGGATTCCCGCCATTTCAAATAAACCCTGGACTGTACCATCCTCGCCATTTTTTCCATGGAGAACAGGAAACGCCGCGTCAATCGGGAGTTTTATTACTTTGTCAGGATGAAATACCAACAAGGTATGCGTTTCACGATCCGGCGAAATTGCTGCCGGCAGACAGTCGGAGGGATTGCACCAGGTATCTGACGCAATCTTTTCAAGATCCCCGTCAAACCGATACCAATTTCCCTTTGATGAAATCCCGATCAGTATGGGCATGAATTTATTGGTGTCCAGGTGCTTAATTACAGAGTAGGCGGATTGAAGCGACACACTGTATTCGGGAGAACATCCTCCGAATAAGATCGCAATATTTAATCTTTTCATTTTTCTTTTGATCCTTTCTCAACAATATCCGTTCCGTCGGGAAGCGGATAACCGATTTCGCATTTATTTCGATAGAGAAGTTTTTCAGAGGAGCATGCCCCAGTCTCTGTCAGAATCATTTTTTGCTTCACATCAACTTCTTCATAAACCTTACCGTTCTTGCGGTAATACAATGTCTCACCATTTACCACCTCATAAAGTTGCCCGTTGTCCTGATCGGTCAGCAGACGTCCGATAATGCGATCCTCATCAAATGCAATGCTAATCTGAAAGGACATCTTCGTCTCGTTTTTGACCTTCAGATCCAGCCAACCCTCCGATACGGTGGCATCTACGCCCATCGGTGCGTCGCTGGGCGGTTCCGGGAAATCCTTTACAGCATGGCCATGCCGTTCCGCAACCGCAAGCGGTGAATGGAGAAACATCCAAAAAAGCAGATTGCTCATTTGGCACATTCCGCCGCCCGGGGCTGTCGTGAGCTTTCCGTCAATTACGGTCAAACCATCCTTATACGGAATGTCCCGGTCGGCATACCGGACCAGTTTCCAGAAAGAGAACGTTTCATGTGGCCTGATAACCACTCGGTCTAAAGTGGCTGCGGCCAACTTCAAATTAAAAACCTTGTTCTCCTGATACACCATGTCAAAGCCGGTTTCCCGGTTATATAGAGGGTAGCTCGTTTCATAAAGCTGATAGGGCAACGTGGTTTCGGACTTGACTTCAGCATATCGATTTTCGTCCAGACGCATTCTTGTATAGAAACAAAACCGGCGCTGCCATGTTCTCAACGGCAGCAACCGTGGGAAAATTTGCGTGAGTCGTTTTCTCGGCATAATAGAATCCTTTCTTCATCATTTGAGCAAAAGAAAATCCCCGTTCGGTACTTTTAGGGTACCAAAACGGGGACATGCATGTTTTCGATTTTAATGAGGAAAACCTGAAAAATGAACTGTGAAAATCATACGATTTTCTGACAATCCATGGGAAGCGTCACGGTGAAGATAATATGCTCATCGGCACTTTCGGCGGCAATAGTGCCTCCATGCAGCTCGACGATTTCCTTCGCGATTGCAAGACCCAGCCCGGCTCCGCCGGTGGAACTGGAGCGTGAGGTATCCAGCCGGAAGAATTGTTCAAAGATCCGATCCAGCTTTTCGGGGGGGATCGTCTTGCCATGGTTCTCTATGCGTACCGTCACATGGTCGCCGGATTGCTCCATAGTCATGAGAATAGCCGCATCCGGGTAGCTATAGTTGACGGCGTTGCGGATTAGGTTGTCAAAAACGCGCTCCAGCTTATCCGGGTCGCAGACAATCCGGATGTCCGATATCAAGTTCAGATTCCAACTCATAGATTTTTCCGCCAGAACGGGATTAAACTCAAACGCGATTTGTTCCAGTATACGAGTCAAATTAACCGATTCCGGCTCCAATGTCAACTGAGTTAGATTAAAACGTGTGATGTCAAAAAATTCGTTGATCAGCGTTTCCAGCCTCTCAGCCTTATCAAGGGAGATACCGGTGTATTTTGTTCTCAATTCCTGCGAAATCTGAGGTTCGTCCCGAAGCAGGGTGAGATAACCGATTACGCTGGTCAGCGGCGTTTTTAGATCGTGTGCCAGATAAACCACCAGATCGTTTTTGCGCTGTTCAGCCTCTTTTGCTGCCGCTGCACTGCGCAATGCCTGCTCCCGCACCAGATTTAACTCATCCTGCACATTTTTCATGGCTGCGGAAAGCACAATCGGCGTATTGCTCGGTTGCGCCAGCTGTTCGGATGCTTCAACGACCTCATCCAAATAGCGGAGAGGTTTTTGAAAAAAGAAGTAGGTGATGATAGCCCAACCAACAAGTACGATGACGGCATTGAAGGAAAGCATGTAATTCGCATAAAGGTGCGCGAGTATATAAACCAAATCCGTCTCCTGAAACGAGAAATTGAGATAAATATTGTAGGCAACGGCAAACAGGAGAACAAGAGCTGCCGCAAAGCCAGCCAGCGCAGCGATATATTGAATCAAAATTCTTCTCGAAAGCTTGCTGCGCCTCGAACGTTTCAATAAATCATTGCTCAATGGTATAACCCACCCCCCAAACGGTTTTCACAAATTTCGGTTTTCGGCTCGGCTCATGCATTTTTTCTCGGAGCCGTGCGATATGCGCCATAACCGTGTTGTTGTTATCCAGATACTTTTCACCCCACACGGCCTCGTACAGCTCCTCTGACGAAACAACCTTTCCACGGCGCTCACAGAGGTACCAAAGAATATTGAATTCAATCGGAGTAAGCGGAAGCTCTTCTTCGTAAAGCGCACATTTGTGATTATCCTGACAGATGTAAAGCCCCCCGAAATCGTATTCATGATTTTCCGGCTCAGCATTGGAAGCATTGTACCGTTTATAGCGCCGGAGCTGTGTTTTCACGCGGGCAATCAGTTCCAACGGATTAAACGGCTTTGTGATATAATCGTCCGCGCCCAATGTCAAACCTGTAATCTTGTCCATGTCCTCCACCTTGGCGGTCAGCATGATGATAGGAAATAGATGATTTTCTCGAATTCTTTGACAGAGCGTAAAACCGCTCATATCCGGCAGCATGACATCCAGAATCGCAAGACTTATGTCCTCACGCTCCACGCAGGCCAGAGCATCTGCAGCATTATAGAACTTAAATACCGAATAGTTTTCACTTTTCAGATAAACTTCCACAAGATCGGCGATTTCACGCTCGTCGTCAACGACTAATATTTTATCATCCTGACTCATCGTTTCCTCCAACATCATTACCTGAGCGACAGCCCTTCCGCCTGTCTGTCGGCTTTCGGGCATCCTTGGGAACAAGCCAGACACCGGCCATTTTCACCGCACCGGGAATACGGCCTTTGGTGCAGTAGTAGTTGATCATGCGGGCACCGATGCCCCATTGTTCGCTTGCTTCTTTCAAGGTCATATAGTCCATCGCACACCTCAGATATTTTTATATGAACTATTATATTTCGTTATCTCGAATAAATCAAGCCGATCATATTATCTTAGGTTAGAAAACAACATGTGGTTTTTGTTTTTCGTTAGCCTTGCGGCGGAAATAACTCTGGTGCAACTTGTCCTTACGTTTCTCTTTTGGCGCAGGGCCTTCTGCTCCTCTGGAGAAAGAGCAATTTCGCCAAAATGGAAAGCACATATTTACCGGCAAAGTTGAAGAAAATCTCAACCTCCTGCGTGGTATCCTGGTTGCCTTTGCAGTCGCACTCGTGAATAAGAACTTACTCTACGAACTCCTTGAGCATTCTGGATTTTCCGAAATCCGCCTAAGAAGCTCTTCACCGCTAATCTTACCAGACTTGTACTCCTGCCTTGCTTTAGAAGCCATATCAGTCCAAGCCTTAAACTGTTCCTCTGTCATCTTATTGGTCTGGCGGTCGCCATCCCAGGCATCCATGCGGTAATAGCGAGAATACATTCGGTTGTAGGTTCGCTGAATTTCCTGTAAAAAGCTGTCTTGCTCTACAGATTGGTTAAATTTTTGTTTTGCCCCAATCTGCTTGCAGGTACGTTTGCCTTTGTAAATTCTGTCACAGTAATCTCGCTTACGTTTATCTGCCAGAACAAAGTACCGGTCACACAGTCCACACCGTTTAATGCGAATACCTCTTTTGATCATCTCCATAAATTCCAGATAGAACATTTCCTCCAAACTCTGAATGGCAAAATACTGCCACATGCTCACCGGGTGCTCGCTGTCCCGATGAATGTTCTGCAATACCTTTCGCGTGTCTACTTCAGCGGGGTCGTTAAAGGCAATCAGTTTACTTGTGTCGAACCTACCGTTGGCAATCGGCGCTATTCCATACATGGATCGGAGCATATGCTGCGTGAAATTGGGATGCAGATTGCAGAACATAACATATCGTTCGGGTAAGGTGTATTCAGGCAATATCTCGTTGCTTAAACAAAACTCAAGCGCCTCAGCATAGACAGCTTGCAGATTAATGTAGTATTGAAATAGAAAATTTGCATAGCTGACCTTTTCGCCTTCTGACCTGTCAGCGTTATAGAAATTGCGAAATAAATCACTCTTTAAAAAGAAATGGATATAACTGTGTTTTTCTTTCAGTAGATCCGCAGCGTTCCAGTATACCTTTTTCATATCGTCAAAATTGGCATTGGTGACTTCTACAGTCTCCAGTGCCTTTATTTTTTCCTGAAGTTTCGAAAAATCAAGCTCACAGAAATCCACAATGCCTGTTCCAATATCGCCAAGCTGCTGAAATGTGGAATGCTCGACATCGTGTAGGAAAAATAGATTCAACTTGTTTGTGCTATCGACAAAAACTTTGGCAAAAGGATAGGTAATTTCCATACAATGCCTCCTTGCAAAGAATAGATTCTGCTAAAATAAAATTCTTTTAATTCACGATATAAGAATACCACAATCTTTTCTACAATGAAAGTACCAAAAAGGAAAGTGAGGTGTTTATGAAATGACAAAGAAATTAGAAACCATGGATGCGGAGACTTTGATGACCACACCCATGGAACCGCTGAAATTTATTGTCAGCGGATTGATACCGCAGGGACTGCATATCCTTGCAGGTTCACCGAAAATCGGCAAGAGCTGGCTGGTGCTCTGGATTTGTTTGCAGGTGGCAAAGGAAGAACCTGTATGGAGCTTTGAAACCCGCAAATGTGAAGTACTTTATCTCTGCCTTGAGGATAGCTTCGCTCGAATCCAAAACAGACTGTTTGAAATTACAGATGAGGCACCAGCCACATTGCACTTCGCTGTTATGAGCAGTGCCATCGGAAACGGTCTTGAGATTCAGATTGAGGATTTTCTAAAGGAGCACCCAAGCACAGGACTGATTGTCATTGATACTCTGCAAAAGGTTCGCAAAACCGTTTCCTCAAACGTAAATCCTTATGCAGCAGACTACGATGACATCACTGCACTCAAGCAGATTGCAGATCGAAACAAGCTCGCCATTGTTCTGGTCCATCACCTACGCAAAACCATTGACAATGATCCCCTGAATATGATTTCTGGCACCACAGGAATTGCAGGTGGAGCAGACACAAACTTTGTTCTTCAGAAGGACAAGCGAACTGAAACTACTGCAACGCTCATTTGCACAGGTAGGGATATTGAAGATCGGGAATTGTTTTTGGAATTTAATAAAGAAAGCCTTGTATGGGATTTTCTTTCCCCAGCGGAGGTGGCCGAACAAGCGGTGGACGAGATTGTTTTTCTTCTCTGTGATTTTATAAAATCTATTAGCACATTCACAGGTACGGCTACAGAGCTGTCAGAGCGCTTGAAACCCTTTAACAAAGTAGAAATTCCACCTGCGGTACTGAAAAAGAAAATCATCAAACACATGGACTTTCTAAATCGAAACCACATCAGCTACTGTGAAAACCGCACCTTTGAGAGGCGGGAATTCACTCTCTGCTATGACAGTAATGACAGCATGACGGCAGAAAACAGCCCCCAAAACTTGCCGTCTTTGCCGTCAGCACTGTCAGGGATGGATAATTCGCCCTCCATTGCCCTCTGTTCGCCCCTGTGTGAGCCTTTGGATGGGCAGACGGGATAAGTACACCAGTAGCAATAGAATGCGAAATGTGGCGAGCGGTTGCCCAAGTTCAAAAAACATTGATTTTTAGATGGAATTTCAGGGGTTGAAGCTACGGAAGCCCTCCTTTGGGAGGGGCAAGCAAAGCGTCCGGCTATACGCCGGTCTCATTAGGCGGGGCGCTGCCCCACACCCCGAGCTACGAAAGGAGCGTTACATGAAAAAACAGAAGGATAAAACCTACGCATTCAGAGTCAGTTCGGCTGACCTGAAAAAGATAAAATCCCAAGCTAAACGAGCAAAGTTGACCGTAACAGACTATCTCACTGCCTGTGCCTTAAATAAAGAAATCACCATAATCGATGGGCTGGACAGCGTACTCTCTGAACTTAAGGCACAAGGCAGAAACCTCAATCAGCTGACCATTCTCTCCCACCAAGGGAGAAGTTATCCCAGCCAGATTGAAAAACTCACCGATGCCTACGGAGATATTTGCGCCGAGCTCAAAAAAGTACTGGAGGTGGTCTGATGGCGACTTTCACAAGGATTAAAGTGAAAAAGCAATCCTGCGGACGAATGCTGGGAGCACTTTCTTATGTGCTTCAAGGCCATAAGGTTGGCTTCAATGGCGGTAGGGTTGAGAGTGGTATTAACTGTTTGCCCTATACCAGCTATCTTGAAATGATGACTACTAAGGAAAAATTTAAGAAAACCAGTGATGTGTGCTTCTATCATTTCGTCCAGTCCTTCTCGGAGGAAGAAGAAATCACACCATGGCAAGCTAATGGGGTAGCAAGAGAACTTGCTGAAAAATTGTTCCCTAATTACGAGTGTGTCGTGGCTACCCATAACGATACTGACAACCTTCACTCTCACATTATCGTCAATTCGGTCAGCTTTAAGGATGGTAAGAAGCTGCATCTGCCGCCCACCTCCATCCAAGAAATGCGGCAGTTCAATGATGAAATCTGCATGGTGCATGGCTTATCTGTACTGGAACCTTATGATGGCAGAAAGAAAAAACGCAGACTGACACCCGGTGAATACCGTGCCGCAGAGCGTGGAGAGAGTTGGAAGTTTGCACTTATCAAGGCCATCGAAGAAGCCCTTCTCTACTCAGCAGATAAAGAAAACTTTATTCAGAACATGGAATACGAAGGCTATTCCGTTCGCTGGGATCATCACAAATACATCCTGTTCACCACTCCAGAGGGCAAAAGCTGCCGTGACCGCAGCCTCCATGATGAAACCTATCTCAAAGAGAATCTCGAAAAACTGTTTGCCTACCGAGCCGAGCATGGCTTTACTCCACTGACACCTGAGCCGCCGGAAGGCTGGCTTGGACAGATAAAACAAACTGGCGGCCTGGCAAACGACATCATATCGCTTGGCAAGAATCTGGAGAGCGCGGTTAATGTTCCCCCACCTATTACCCCACAAACTTGGACGGAGAGCAAGCAGCGCCAACGGGAAGCTCTGAAAAAGTTGGCACAGGGGCACAAACTTCAAAGTGAGCAAGAACAGGAATTTACACATTCATTGTTACGAGGGAGGAAATATCATGGATAAAAACACAGGATTTTATATGGAAACGGAGCCGAGGGTTCTCTATCAGGATAATAAAGCAATCACAGTTTTTCGAGATAGGGGTGTCTATAAAGATGAACACAGTTTTCACACTGAGCGAGTAATGAAGATCGATGGTAAAAGCTTTTATGTGAAATCTTTCTTTCCGTCAATCTCAAAGGCAACTCCAACAGACCAATTGATCAAGTTGATTGATACCGCTGCTAAAAAACGATAGATTTCAATCTTCTAATAGACTTGTGCAAACCGTTCCGGTATGATGTGTATTACCGTATTCGGTTTGCCGGAAAGGAGCTTATAGATGAAACAGGCAAACGAACAATATACGATTTTATATGCAAGATTAAGTCAGGATGATGGCAGTCAGGGAGACTCCAACAGTATTCAAAACCAGAGGATGATGCTTGAAAAGTACGCCAAAGACAATGGATTCGAGAATGTTAAATTCCTATATGACGATGGAGCTACAGGCACGAATTTCAACAGACCGGCATTCCAAGAGGTAATGGCACTGATAGAAAGCGGCGAGGTTGCAACGCTAATCGTCAAGGACATGAGCCGATTAGGCCGAGAATATTTAGAGGTCGGCAGACTGACGGAAATTGTGTTCCCAAGCTATGGTGTGCGGTTTATCGCCATGAATGACGGTGTAGACAGCTTATATGGTGACAATGAATTTACCCCGTTCAAAAATATCATCAATGAATGGTACGCCAAGGACTGTAGCAAAAAGGGAAAGGCCTCGGCAAGAATCAAAGCGGAAAGCGGTGCAAGGGTAGCCTCAAGGCCGCCATTTGGGTATCAAAAAGACCCTGATGACCCCAAGCGTAAAATCATTCCCGACGAGGAAACCTCGCCGATTGTGCAGCATATCTTCTCTCTGTGTATGGTCGGAAAAGGCCCCAGCCAGATTGCCAATCAGCTTAAAGAGGAACAGGTTCATATCCCTGCCTATTTCTATTACAAGAAAAATGGCGTTAAAATCACCGGCTTTAATTCTGCTGAGCCGTACAACTGGCAGCAGACGACCATAGCCAAAATCCTTGAAAACGAGGTTTATCTCGGTCATACGATTAATCTCAAGCACACAACTCTGTCCTTCAAAAACAAGAAACGCATAGAGCGCCCCGAAAATGAACAGGTGCGAATCGAGAACACCCATCAGCCCTTAATTGACAAAACCACTTGGGATATCGTGCAGGATATTCGCAAGCACAAACGCCGCAGAGCCAACATGGAGGAACAAAATATTTTCTCCGGACTTATCTACTGTAAGGACTGCGGTGGCACGATGGTGTTACATCGGGCGCATACCATGGATGCGGTAAAAAACAATTTCATGTGCTCCACCTACAAGAAGAAGGGCAAGGAAAACTGTTCGGCGCATTACATCCGAGAAACGCAACTTGCGGAGATTATTCTGGACGATCTGCGCAGGGTGACCCACTACGCAAGGCAGCATGAATTCCTGTTCGCCAAGCATATCACACAGAAAAACGGTGCTGAAATTCGCAGAGAGATTGCTCAAACCGAGCGAGATTTAGAAAACCTAAAACGCAGGGATACTGAGTTGACCGCTTTATTCAAACGGCTCTATGAGGACAATGTGCTGGGCAAAATTCCAAATGAGGTGTTCCGAAAGCTCAGTGATGACTATCTTACCGAGCAAAAAGAAATACAGACGACCATCCCAAAAAAGGAAAACGATCTGGAACGGTTAAAAGCTTCGGTCAGCAATGCGAGTGCCTTTATTGACAAAGCGAAGCAGTACACAGAAATCAATGAACTCACCGCTGAGATCTTACATCTATTTATTGAGCGAGTAGAAGTCGGTGAACGCACTGAAAAATGGTCTCGCACCGCCATGCAGGAAATCAATATCTACTACCGGGATATTGGATTGCTGGATAATGTGATTGAACCGCAGACAGAAGAATCTTCACAGACTACATCGACAGAGGTCGCATAAAAGGCAATCGGCAGACAGCGAAAACTCACTGCCTGCCGATACATACCCGCCCACTTCACCACGGTTTAGAAAATGTCCCTATCACACCGTGGAGAAAGGCGGGTCTTCTTTTTTCTGCATAAAAGCCTGCGGGGGCGAAAAAAAACAGCGGGTTACCGGGGCGGCAGGGTACTGGCCCTTATACCGGGTTTAGTCCCGTCAGGCCAGGTTGCCGGTGGCGTACATGATTGCGGTCAGGGCGATAAGCGGCGCGGTTTCGCAGCGAAGGATGCGCTCGCCCATGGCGCACACGGAAAACCCGCAGCCGCGTGCCATTGCCGCCTCCGCCTCCGTGAAGCCGCCCTCGGGGCCGGTGATGACAGCGGCGGAGGAAAATTCGCCGGCAGCCTCAATCGCCTGGTTTAGGGGAAGTCTCCCGTCGCCGGCTTCATACATGAAAAGCTTTGCGTCGGTCTTCAGCGCGGCGTCGAGCATTTCCACATAGTTTCCGATAAAGCGTACGGTGGGGATGATTCCGCGTCCGGACTGCTGGGCCGCGGACTCGGCGATTCTCTCCCATCGCTGGAGCTTATTGTCGAGGGATTTTTCCTTAGGCCTTGCCACGCAGCGCTCACAGTCGAAAAGGACGATGCCGTTAGCGCCGGCCTCCGTGCCTTTTTGAACAATCAGATCCGATTTTTCTCCCTTGGGCAGGCCGGCGAAGAGGGTGACGGAAACGGAAGGCTCCGCCTTACAGGGGGTGACCTGGATAATTTCCGCCTCGGCCTCATGGTCTTCCGATCGGATCAGGCGGCACATGTAATCCGTGCCCTTTCCGTCGCTGATAATGAGTTTTTCGCCGGGTTTGATCCTGAGAACCTGGATATGTTCGGCGTCCCTGCCTTTCAATATGGCCGTGCCGCCCATCAGGTTTGTTCCCGCCATGAAAAATCTGGCCATGGCCATGCCTCCAAATTCATTTTGGTCTTAATTATCGCACAGATTCAACATCATTGCAAGATCGGCATAAAATGATAGCGGGAGCTATTATGAGTGAGAGGTTCAAGCTATGGATAGTGATATTATAAACGGTCTGAAAAATTTTGACCGGGTCTGGAGCCGTGTTGCCGGAGGAGCCGACATGGCGCAGCAAAAGACCGAAAACGATATAAAAACGCTTCGGTGCTTCATTGCGGATGAAACGCGGGACGAGGAGTTCTATTTGGCCATGGCCAGGTGCACGGGGCGCGCCGCGTCTACATTCAGATGCATAGCCGCCGAGGAGCGGGGACACAGAAAGGCGCTGCAGGTCGAGTATTTTCTTTTGACCGGGGACAGTTGTATCCCGGAACCGTCATGCCCGGCGGTCTGCGGGGTGCTTGACGCCATGAGAATGGCCTATTTCGACGAGCTGGAAAGCGCCGAGCGCTACATTGCTGCCGCTGAGTCGACCAAATCGGAACGTCTTCGTGAATTATACCTGCTCCACGCCTCTGATGAGAAGAATCATGCCGAAGCGCTCCGGTGTCTTATAGCCCGGGCAATCGGCTAAGAATACAGGCACTGCGCGGATTTCCAAGGGAGAGTAAATTAGAACTTGACTTTGGGCCCACAATCATTTATTATATACGGGCGCCAATAAAATATGTTGTTCGTGCAGTGCGTGGAGATGTCGCGTAGCTGGTCGAGCGCGCACGATTGGAAATCGTGTAAGGGTCAAAAGCCCTTCGAGAGTTCGAATCTCTCCATCTCCGCCAAATCACAAGGAATCCCGCAGTCATTGAGATTGCGGGATTCCTTGCTATATCCCTTGATTTATCAATGGCCACAGGGTTTTTGATCTACTAAGAAAGAGCGGTATGACCGTCATTCTCAAAGACTCGAAAACGCTTTATAAAGACCAAAAATGTGAACGAAAATGTGAATGAAAGAAAGCCGGAGGAATTACCCTCCGG
>DIRC01000009.1:0-2756 GCA_002427465.1 Clostridiales bacterium UBA5446
GCCTGCATCGAAGCGATGAAGGCAAAGCTGGAGAGCGAGGTGAACGGCGTATGAGTTCCTACCGCTGGATACCGTGGACACAGCCTATCCTTTCGGCTGATAACGGCTATGGATTAGTTTCCGCAAGCTCCGAAAATACCGCGTCGAGCGCCTATCCGTGGAAAGCCTCAGACGGCATAAAAGTGGGCGAAACCACCTCGTGGGAGGCGGCGAAGGACGCATACCCGGCGTGGTGGTTGTGGGAGCTGCCGGTCATGCTCAAAATCACAAAACTGGTGCTGTATAACAAATACTCCGGCTACAACTATGTCACTAAAAATGTGTCGGTCTACTCGGATAAGAGCCGAACCCAGCTTATCGCCAGCGGCACATTTGAGGCGGCGTCCTTTTCGACGCTGACCTTCGATTTTGCCGAGCCTGTGATTACAGACGCACTTTGCGTGGTCTGCGAGGACAGCTACAAGGAAAGCAATACCTATGTTGGCTTGGGTGAAATCGAAATCACCGCCGAGAAAGGCGTTCTGCAATATTCAGTCCGCTATCAGGATTGGGATGGAACGCTGCTGAAGGATGAAATGGTTGACAGCGGTGGTTCTGTTGTACCTCCCGCTGACCCAGTTCGTCAGGGCTACACCTTCACCGGCTGGAGCGCATCCACCGAGCGGGTGCTGGAGGACATGACCGTTGCCGCGCAGTACACCAAGGACCCGACCGACGAGGACTTTCTGCTCACGCTTTTGACGGAAATCGTGGGCGAACTGCATATCCCGTTGGAAACCGGCGTGTTCAAGGACTCCGCACCCGACCGCTACTGCGTATTTACACCAATGACTGATACCTTCGAGCTGTTTGCGGACAACCGCCCGCAGCATGAAACGCAGGAGGTGCGGGTGTCTCTTTATGACAAGGGTAACTATCTGCGCACGAAAAACACGCTTGTCCGCGCCCTTTTGGATGCGGATATCACGATAACCGACCGGCGCTATCTCGGTCACGAGGACGATACCGGCTACCACCATTACGCCATTGATGTGGCGAAAGACTATGAATTGGAGGATTGATTTCTATGGCAACAATCGGTCTTGACAGACTTTATTATTCAAAAATCACGGAGGGCGCAAACGGCGATGAAACCTATGCCGCTCCCGTTTCTCTCGCCAAAGCGATGCAGGCAGACCTTTCCATTGAGCTTGCCGAGGCAACGCTTTATGCCGACGACGGTCCATCCGAGGTCGTGAAGGAGTTCAAATCCGGCACGCTCTCGCTTGGTATCGACGACATCGGCAAAACCACCGCCGAGGATTTGACCGGCGCTCAGATTGACGACAACGGCGTCGTGATTGCTGCATCCGAGGATGGCGGCGATCCAGTGGCTATCGGCTTCCGCGCAAAGAAGTCCAACGGAAAATACCGCTATTTCTGGCTGTACCGTGTGAAGTTCGGTATTCCCGCAACAAATCTCGCTACAAAGGGCGATTCTATCACCTTCTCCACGCCTACCATTGAAGGCACCGTACTGCGTCGCAACAAGCTCGATCAGAACGGCAAGCACCCATGGAAAGCGGAGGCTACCGAGGGTGACGCCGATATTCCGGCATCTGTTATCACCGGCTGGTACACGCAGGTGTATGAGCCGACTTTTACGGGAGGTAACGCATAATGGCTGACGAAAGAAGCACGCTTATCACCATCGGCGGCAACGAGTATGAAATGCTCCTCACCACCAAGGCGACAAAAGAAATTGCCAAACGCTACGGCGGGCTGTCCAATCTCGGCGATAAGCTGATGAAATCCGAAAACTTCGAGCTGGCGCTGGATGAAATCGTGTGGCTTATCACGCTGCTGGCGAATCAGTCCGTGCTCGTATATAACCTGCAAAATCCGAAGGCGAAGAAGGAACTGCTCGCCGAGGAATCGGTCGAGCTTCTGACTTCGCCTTTTGAATTGGCTGAATACAAAAACGCCATCATGGACGCCATGTATAAGGGCACCAAGCGCGAGGTGGAAAGTGAGCCGGACTCAAAAAACGCACAGGTCGGGTAAGCGATGAAGAGTTGTTTGCCCGACTGATTTTTTACGGTGTTTCGCTCCTCGGTCGGGCGGAGCCGGAGGTGTGGCTCATGCCTATCGGTCATCTGCTCGACCAGTGGGAGTGTTACAAGCAATACAACGGGCTGGCGAAGCCAAAACGCGAGTATTACATTGATGAAATTATCCCCGGCGGGATTTAAGGAGGTGGTGAGCTATGGCAGACAATTTCGGCTTGAAAATTGGCGTCGAGGGCGAAAAAGAGTTCAAAAAGGCGCTTGCCGACATCAATTCTCAGTTCAAGGTTCTCGGCTCTGAGATGAAACTCGCCACCTCTCAATTCGAAAAAAATGAGAACAGCGTCGAGTCTCTCACCTCTAAAAACGAGGTGCTGACCAAACAAATCGACGCGCAGAAGGAGAAAATCGAAACCCTGCGCAAGGCTCTGGAAAACGCCTCCGACTCCTTCGGCGAGAACGACCGCCGCACCCAGCAATGGGTCGTTGCGCTCAATAATGCCGAGGCAGAGCTGAACGGCATGGAGCGCGAGCTGAAGGACAATGAAAAGGCCATCGACGGCATGGGCGACGAGGCTGCGGAAACCGCAAAGCAAACGGATAAGCTGGGTGACGAGCTTGACCAGACCGGCGATCAGGCGGAGAAATCAGGCGGCAAGTTCAGTAAGCTCGGATCTGTACTCAAGGGCGTCGGCACAGCTATGGGTGTTG
>DIRC01000009.1:2960-11193 GCA_002427465.1 Clostridiales bacterium UBA5446
TGCGGTCGCGGCTGGCAAGGCGCTCGTGGATATGACGGTGGAAGCCGCCGCTTACGCTGATGAAATGCTTACGCAGTCTACAGTCACCGGCATGAGCGTGGAGAGCCTGCAAGCCTACTCCTACGCTGCCGACCTTGTGGACGTTTCCCTTGACACCCTCACTGGCTCGATGGCAAAAAACGTCAAGTCGATGGCGAATGCTGCCGACGGTTCTGCAAAATATGCGGATGCCTACGCGCAGCTCGGCGTATCGGTTACCGATGCCAATGGCAATCTGCGAGATAGCGAGGAGGTCTATTGGGAGGTAATCGACGCGCTTGGCGGCATATCGAATGAAACCGAGCGTGACGCCCTCGCTATGCAGCTATTCGGCAAATCAGCACAAGACCTGAATCCGCTCATCGCGCAAGGCTCAGAAGGTATTGCGGCGCTGACTGATGAAGCAAAGCGCATGGGTGCGGTGCTTTCCGAAGAAACCATCGCCAAACTGGGCGCATTCGATGATTCCGTTCAGCGTTTGAAGCAAGGCTCAGAAGCGGCAAAGCGTGTTATGGGTACGGTGCTTTTACCGCAGCTCCAAGACCTCGCGGACGACGGCACGAAGCTGCTGGGTGAGTTTACCTCCGGGCTGGTCGAAGCCGGAGATGACTTTGATAAAATCAGCGAAGTCATCGGCAACACGGTCGGCGGGCTGGCGAACATGATTATGGAACACCTGCCGAAAATCATTCAGGTGGGCATGGACATCGTCATGGCTATCGGAAAAGCCATCGTGGAAAATCTCCCAACGCTGGTGGAGTGCGCTTCTTCTATTATCATGACACTGGTGGAGGGGCTTGTGGAAGCACTTCCGGCTATCACGGACAGCGCCGTTCAGCTTGTTATGACGCTGGTTCAAGGCATCATTGACAACCTTCCCGCCATCGTTGAAGCAGCAATCAATATGATAGTCACCCTCGCTATGGGCATCGCGGATGCGCTGCCGGAACTGATACCCTCCATCGTGGAGGCTGTCATCCTCATCTGTCAGGTGCTGCTCGACAATATGGACAAAATCCTCGAAGCCGCCTTTGCCATCATCAAGGGTCTGGCGGAGGGGCTGCTGAATGCGCTGCCCAAGCTCGTGGAGGCTCTGCCCGAAATCATCACCACAATCATCAATTTCATAACGGATAACCTGCCTGCCATTATTGAGATGGGCATTGAGCTTATCGTTCAGCTTGCGGTCGGGCTAATTCAAGCAATCCCGCAGCTGGTAGTGGCACTACCGCAAATCATCGCTGCCATCGTGCAGGGAATCGGGCAGGCGGTCGGTGCGGTCTTTGAAATCGGCAAGAACATAGTTTCGGGACTCTGGCAAGGCATACAGTCGCTTGCCTCGTGGCTGTGGGACAAGGTGTCGGGCTGGATTTCGTCCATCTGGGACGGTATCTGTGACTTCTTCGGCATCCACTCTCCGTCAAAGGAGATGGGCTGGATCGGCAAGATGATGGTCGAGGGCCTTGCCGGTTCTATCGACAGCAACGGCAAGGATGCGGTAAGCGCCGTGACCGATATGGCAAAGGATATCGACGGTGCGATGAAAGACCTCGCGGGAGATATGGAAACCGCTCTGCCGACAGATTTCAAGCTGAATGTAGACACAGACATCGGCAAGGTTGCAAACGACAGCGTCGTCGATGTAAAGAAAACCGTGGAGCACACCGGCGTTATCCGTGTGGAGGGTATCAATTCCGAGGGCGAGATGGCGTCGGTCGTAGACCTCATTATCAATCAGCTCAGACAGGAGGTGCGTGTATGAGTTATTTGAAAAACGCTGACACGAATACGCTCATCACGCGCTTCGTGTCGTTCCGAAAGACGCAGGAGATCATTCGCACGGTGCAGACGGCGCTGGATGGGACGGAATACCTCACCCGCTTTGGCGCTCCGACCGTGCATTACGAGCTGACGCTCTATGTTGACGAAGCCGGAAAAGCCCTGCTGATGAGCGCGGAGGATAGTGTTTCGCTGTTGGAATGCACGGTAAAACAGGGCGTATTTACCGGCAGGATCGTAGAGCTTGGTGACTTTGAATATCTCGCGGCGGGCTGGTACAAGGTTGAAGCCACCCTTGCCGCTGTAAGCGAGGTGAGCGAACCATGAGAAGTATCCCCGCCGCACTCAAGGAAAAGCTGAAAAATCAGTTCAAGGTGGAAAGTACCGACAGTATGGCAAAGCTCCGCGTCGTGGCGACGCAGACCTCGGTCAATTCTTTGCTGTCGGAGCCCATTCACGAGGACATTGCTCCGGCGCTTGGAGATGTCGCCGTTCGGCAGATGTCTGGAGATAAAGACCTCTCTCTTGCTTACGCGCTCTGTCTGGATGACGGTATCGCCACCATGTATATGCGTAAGTTCCCGGCGGGCTTCGATTACAAGTGGGAGCAGCAGTTCGTATTCGGCAGAGCGTCTGACGTGGCGCTGGAGTATAACGGCACGTGGGAAATGAATGCCGCACAGGAATGGTACTATCTCGAAACCGACGAGTTCCCATATATCTTCTTTGTCCGCGACGGGAATCTCTATGTGCAGTATTGGCGAGACGATTCTACGCGGGCACTTCTGGCAGCGGGCGTGTCGCAGATATCCGCCTGCAAGGGCTGGCAATCGAGCGTGGATATCGACCTTGACCAAGGGCTTATCATCGGCTATATCCGTGAAGGACGTGTGTATTACCGCGCCCTCTGCTGCCAGTCGGACGGCTCATATATCTGGGAGACGGAGCACGAGGTGACGACGCTCGGCACAGGCAATACAACGCTTTCGGTTATCCGCACCAACGATTTCCGCGTCGGTTTTCTTACGCAGAACAGCGGCAATATGCTGCTGACGCTGACACACCGCAACTACGCCGGAATGAGCGTAAGGCCGGAGTCCATGCATATCAACACGGCAAATGCGAGGATGCCGCTGCCGGATATTACACGAAAATACGGAAGCACAAGGGAAACGGCGGGAATTGCAGCGCTCTTGCCCTACGGAATCATTGATACGGCGGACAGCGGTGAGCTTGAAGTCACTGGAATAGAAAAGCTGAATCGCGACGAGGGCTTCGCCTGCTATGGCTTCAAGGTGTTTGTGAGCCGCCCTGTTTATGGAACGCCGGACGCTTCCTTTCTGGAGGGCTGCAAGCTGTCGGTGAGTGGCGTTACCGTGGCGTCTTGCGACTACGATGCTGCGCTGCAAGCCTTCGTTTTATACACAAGCGCGGATATCCGCAGGACGCTGGAGGTCACGGTTACGATTCCAACGCACCGGCGTCTGTGGTATTACAAGCACCATGAGCAGCGCTGGTTTCTACCGGCATTGACCTATGTCGCCTCGGCAGAAACTATTCGTCACGATGCTTACGCTCATGATACCATTACGGTTTCTACGCTGAATGCAAGAATGTGGATTGACGACGCGGTGTTTACGAGTCTGTTCGACGAACCGAGCACGGCTGCCATTACGATATCGTCGGCAAGCATGGAACTGAAGCCGGTATCCACCTTGCCGATTTAATAGGAGGTTTTCATATATGCAGGCAAAAGAAAAAGTGCTTCTGCACAACAAATTTGAAGTGAAGGTCGTGGATGCGCAGACAGGCAAAACGAAGCAGACGGCTTTCGCCTACAATGTCATTCTGAACTACTACTTTAGCTCAAGATTGACTGGCTCTCCGCTTGGAGTGAGCGCCGATCTGCTTCGGTATATCGCGCTCGGCACAGGTACGGGCACTCCGGCAATCACCGACACGGCTCTTTTTACGCATCTGACACGAAAAAGCGTCACCACACTGGAAACCGTATATGAATATCCGACTTCTCATATCACCAAGCAGATCAAGCTGGAAGCCACCGAATGCAACGGCAGCAACATAACGGAGGTCGGCTTAGAAGGATATTACAGCGGTACCTGGTCCAGCTATTATTACCTGATGACCCATGCCATGCTGCAGGATTCCGAGGGCAACCAGATCGCTATTGCAAAAACCGACGTTGATGTGGTTTACATTACTGCGACCTTCTATGCCACCTATACGCCGTCCGGTTTTGGTACGGACGCGATTTATCCGATCGCCGAAAACAACTATCTTGTTCGCTGGCTGCTTACGGGCGGCTATGACAGCACGATCCGCTTTGGCAGATATGCGCTGGAGTATTCGTCTGAGCTGACGACCAAATATACAAGCTCCAAGTCCTATTCCCTCAGTGGGACCGGCAGCATGACCACTTTACAGCTTGATTTGCCGGTTACGACATTCCTCGACGCGGAATGCAATAACCGCATCGTGAAGCACCTCGGCATCGCGGGCTTCGGAGCGTTCACCTTTCCCAATCACGAGGTGTTCCCACCATATCCGGTCGAGCATCTGGTCATTGGCGAGGGCGACGGCGCGACTACGGAATTCAATATTAAGTGCCCGTTGATACAGGCAGGTACGCCGCGCGTGTTCGTCAACGACGTGGAACTGACGGCTGGGACGGATTTCACCGTCGACTGCGAGAGCAACTGCGGCGACTGGTACGAAAATTATCACAGCGCCGCGCTGACGACAAAGGACGACAACGTACAGTTTGGCAATCTTAAAGAGCTGACGCCTACTACCAGCACCTATACCTATTATGACCCTCTGGCATGGTGGAACTGCGGAGGAGTGCAGAAATATCCAGCTTCCTGCTCTATCACTGCGGAAAAGCCGATATGGATCGACTTCCTCTCGGCGAAGGAGTGCAACCGGCTGAAAATCAATCCGATTACTGTGCCTTCCTCTCAGATAGACAATCTGGTGATCGAGTATTCGGCAGACAACATTAACTGGACTGCGGTGGCATATACCAGAGCCGAACAGGTATGGTCGTGGGAAACAGTTTCAGCGCGGTATTGGCGCGTATACATTCCAAACTATACCTGGTCGTATTCGATTTACAGCAACTACAACTCTGTTACCGAGCGAGACGGGCTATCCTATCGCTGCACCTTCTTCCTTGGAAAGACGGCGCCCGGTTTGAAGCTCACAAATCCGCCCGCCGCCGGAGAGACGATTGAGGCGAGCTACGCCATCGAATATCCGTTCAAGACCGCGAACAATCTGCTGCGCTTTACCTGCTCGATTCAGCTTCAAAGGGGGTAATCGCATGACGCTCACCTTTGAATACACCATGAATATTGGCGCGGGGCTATATCCGCAGGCGATTCACTCGAAAGACAATCTCCTGCGGATTTTCTATCTCACGCCGGAGCAGACGGTGTCCGGCTTGATTGCCGACCCTGTGTTGGGACTGTATGCCGACCTTGCCTTTGAGAGCAAGGGACGAGCCTCGCCGGACGATGCAGTTTCACTGCCAAGCCTCAAGCGCGTGGCGCATTACGGCGGCTATGGCTTTTGGAGTGCCGAGGGCGACCACCGTTTTGTTATGTTCATGATGCCGACGGATATTTCAAAAGCCTTCATCGATGGCTCGGCGGGCTTCAGCATCGGCAGCGAGGTTTCGCAGCTGTCCTGTACGCTGCTCAATATACGCGGCGAACTGCTCAACCGATTTCGCGCGCTCGTTACGCCGGGTACGAAAATGGAGCTATATTTTACGCTTGGCAGCGCCGAGGAGGTCACGCTCGGCATCTTCTACATCGACCGCGCTTCTGTGTCCTACCCAGACGAGAAGGTATCGGTATCCGCGAGGAACGCCATAGGCAAGCTGCTGAAGGAGCAGACCTTTGACGAAAACACCACCTTTGAGGCTGGGGCGCTCATCGACAATATGACCGCCATCATGGAGCTTGCCGGTGTCGAGGACTACTTCGTTGGCGACAGCGGGAAGGCGTGGCGCTTGCGCTTTGATTCTGATGTGACGCTGCTGGACGGCTTGAAGCGCGTCATCTCGCTTTTGCCGGACTGGAAGATAGATGAAACGCAGAACGGCGCTGTTGGCGTAGCGGCGGCGACCGACCCGCGTTTTGACCAGCCGGGTGTTTTTTCCTTTGAGCGTGACAAGACCTGCTGGAGCTACAGCATTGAATATGACGATTCCGACGCGGCGAGCCGTGTTTGTGTGACCTGCAAGGAGCCTGCGAACAAAGTTTATGCCGAGGTGCCCTTCGGAAAGTGGTGGATACAGCCCGCGCACAGGACGCTCTATGTTGAAGCCGCCGACGGCGCGTCGCTTTCAGAGCTTACCGATATGGCGCAGGAGCTTGCGGAATCCATTGCCATTTCCGGGCGGCTGGAGAGCTTCGTGGGCATCTTCACGCCACAGCTCACGCTCGGCGACGAGGTGCATATTGAGGCTTCTGACGGCGGCGAGGAGGTTATCGGCACGGTGACCGATGTCACGCACAACTTTGGCAAGAGCGGCTTCTATACCTCGTTCACGGTTGACAGCGGCGGCAGAAAAGCCAAGTCCCGCTTGTCAGATCTGATTGGCAAAGCATCCGAAACGCCGAACACCAACGGCGTAGAAATTTATTAAACGGAGGAATAGCATCATGAAAGAAATCTGGAACTGGATTCAAATTGTATTCGCAGCCATCGGAGGCGGCATCGGCTGGTTTCTCGGAGGAGCGGACGGCTTTCTCTACGCACTCATCGCCTTTGTGGTCATTGACTACATCACGGGCGTCATGTGCGCGATTGTGGACAAAAAGCTCTCCAGCGAGGTCGGTTTCAAGGGCATCTGTAAAAAGGTGCTCATTTTTATTTTGGTGGGCGTAGGCAACATCATCGACGTGCAGGTACTGGGACAGGCTGGTGTGCTTCGCACGGCGGTTATTTTCTTCTACCTGTCCAACGAGGGTGTATCGCTATTGGAAAACGCCGGACATCTCGGCTTGCCCATTCCGGCAAAGCTGAAAGCGGTTCTGGAGCAGCTCCACGACCGCAGCGAGAAGGAGGACAAGTAAATGAATCTGCACAAGCTCATTTTTATGAATAACGACTGCTACAAAGCCGGAAAAACTATGACGCCGAAGGGCATCATGGTACATTCGACCGGTGCGAACAATCCCAATCTGAAACGCTATGTAGGACCCGACGACGGGCTGCTCGGCGTGAATCAGTACGGGAATCACTGGAATCAGCACATGGACAGGCAGGTGTGCGTCCACGCCTTTATTGGTAAGCTGAAGGACGGCTCGATTGCCACCTACCAGACGCTGCCGTGGAATATGGTCGGCTGGCACAGCGGTTCTGGTTCGAAGGGCAACGCCAACTATCTCGGCTACATCGGTTTTGAAATCTGCGAGGACGGTTTGACCGATGCCGCGTATTTCAATAAGGTCTACGCCGAGGCGGTCGAGCTTTGCGTCTACCTATGCAAGCAATACAACCTGACGGAGAAGGACATCATCTGCCACAGTGAGGGACATAAGCTCGGCATCGCGTCCAATCACGGCGATGTGATGCACTGGTTCCCGAAGCACGGCAAGAGCATGGATACCTTCCGCGCGGCGGTCAAGACAGGGCTGGCGACGACGGAAACAGAAACGCCCACAACGCCGACCACGTCGAAGAAATACTACCGCGTGCAGGTCGGCGCGTATTCCGTCAAGGCCAACGCCGACGCCATGCTCAAAAAGGTCAAGGCGGCGGGCTTCAGCGACGCGTTTATCAAGTACAGCGAATAAAGGATACGCTGTCACAGTGCGGAAGTCCATATACCAGAGGTCAAGTTGTTGACCTGCAGTTAATGCCCATCGGAGATTTTTTCTCTGGTGGGCATTATTTTTTTGCTTAATACCCCATCAAAACCACCTCTTTTTCTCCGTATACCGAGGAGGTGGTTTCTTATGACTAAAGAACAGAAATCAACCATACTACGCCTTCGTGCCGAGGGCTATAAATATGTAACCATTGCCGACACCATCGGTCTTTCCATCAACACTGTAAAAAGCTACTGCCGAAGACAAGGCGCGGCATCACAGGCAGACGACGTTCCCTGCTGTAAGCAGTGCAAAAAGCCGCTTGTGTCTAAAAAAGGTGGTAAGCCACGATTGTTCTGCTCTGACGAGTGCCGTAACAATTGGTGGAAGCACCATCCCAGTGACATCAATCGAAAGGCGTACTACGACAAGACCTGCGCTCACTGCGGAAAGCCGTATACGGTATACGGAAGGCCGAACAGTAAATTCTGTAGCCGTGCCTGTGCCTCGCAGCACCGCGTGAAAAATGCGGAGGCTGGCTCATGACACAGGAGAGAAAAACAGAGCTTATG
>DIRC01000009.1:11368-14437 GCA_002427465.1 Clostridiales bacterium UBA5446
GTCGCTTCCGTGCTGAAAAGATGGCTCTCTGAAGGGTCCATTTCACCGGCTGATTACATCATAATTGAGGAAATAATTGCGGTCAAATACGGTATAGCTTTGTGCAGTATATGGCGCGAACTGCCTTGACTTTACTGACTTTTAGAGCGAATATATGACCCCTGAAGGGAGGTGGAGTACCTATGGAAAACAGCCAAATCAAGCGGATTGAGTTTGTTCCGCGAGGCATCATCGGCGGCAAGCGCGTCGCGGCATACGCCCGTGTTTCGTCTGGCAAGGACGCGATGCTGCAGTCGCTTTCGGCACAGGTAAGCTATTACAGCGACCTGATTCAAAAGCATTGTGGATGGGAATACATGGGCGTTTATGCTGACGAGGCGAAGACCGGTACAAAGGACAGCCGTGAAAGTTTCCAAGCGCTTCTCACGGATTGTCGCGCTGGGAAAATCGATATGGTCATCACCAAGTCGATTTCGAGGTTTGCGCGGAATACAGTCACGCTACTGGAAACGGTGCGGGAGCTAAAAAAGCTCGGCATCGACGTATGGTTTGAAGAACAGAACATCCACAGCATGAGCACTGATGGCGAGTTGATGCTGACCATTCTCGCATCCTACGCACAGGAGGAAAGCCTTTCGGTCTCCGAAAACCAGAAATGGCGTGTGAGAAAGAATTTCGAAGAAGGAAAACCGTGGGATTGCACGATGCTCGGCTACCGTGCGAACAACGGTATCCTCGAAATCGTGCCGGAGGAAGCCCAAACGGTGAAGCTCATTTTCAAAATGTATCTCGACGGCTTCGGCACTCCGGCAATTGCAAATAGGCTCAATGAAATGTTCATTCCCACGCGAATGAACAAATCGTGGTGTCAAGCCACCATCGGCAAGATGCTCCGTAACGAGAAATACGCCGGAGATTTACTGCTGCAAAAGACCTTCCGCGCCGACCACTTATCCAAGCGGACGGTTGTTAACAACGGTGAACTGCCGCAGTTTTTTGTAAGTGAAGCGCACGAGCCTATTATTGACCGTGCCACCTTCGACGCAGTACAAGTCGAAATTGAACGCCGAGCCACCACTGCGAATGTCAAGCAAGGCAAGGCTACGGCTTTCACCGGCAAGCTACGCTGCGGCATTTGCGGCAAGAATTATCGCCGGAAGACAACGCCGACCGGCATCGTATGGATTTGCTCCACATTCAACACCAGAGGCAAAAAATACTGTGCTTCAAAGCAGATCCCAGAAGAAACGTTCAAGGCGGAGTGCGCCGATGCTCTTGACATAGAAGCCTTTAACGAGACGACTTTTACTGAGCGCATAGATTACATCACCGTACAGCCGGAAAACACGCTGGAGTTTCATTTCAATGATGGCGGCACGGCAACGACAAAGTGGAAGGACCGCTCTCGGCGGGAAAGTTGGACGAATGATAAGCGACAAAAGGCGCGGGAAAAAGCGACAAGGAGGCGAGAATGATGGCAAGAACAATCACAAAGATACCAGCGTCTATCACATCGCGTTTCTCCAACCTCGCCGTGTCCGTACCAAAACAACGCAATGTCGCCGGTTACGCCCGCGTGTCAACAGAAAAGGAAGAGCAACAATCTAGCTACGAGGCGCAGGTCGATTATTACACCAAATACATCAAGGAGCGCCCTGACTGGAACTTCATCGCCGTGTATACGGACGAGGGCATAAGCGCGACTAACACCAAAAAAAGAGACGGCTTTAACCAGATGATTCAGGACGCGCTGGACGGAAAGATTGACCTTATCATTACTAAATCGGTAAGCCGGTTTGCGCGAAACACGGTCGATAGCCTCACAGCGGTGAGAAAACTCAAAGCAGAGAACATTGAAATTTACTTTGAAAAGGAAAATATCTGGACATTTGATTCCAAGGGCGAACTGCTCATCACAATAATGTCTTCGCTGGCACAGGAGGAAAGCCGGAGCATTTCTGAGAACGTCACATGGGGCTGGCGCAAGCGAATCGCCGATGGCAAGGTGTCCATGTCATATGGGCAATTTCTCGGATACGAGAAAGGCGCGGACGGCACACCGCAGATTGTTGAGGAAGAAGCAGAAATCGTGCGATTGATTTACACTTTATTTCTACAGGGTAAGACGCCCACGACAATTGCCAAGCAACTCACGGCGAAGGGCATTCCGACGCCCGGCGGCAAGGAGCACTGGCAATGCAACGTGGTTGAAAGTATTCTCACAAACGAAAAATACAAGGGCGATGCACTGCTGCAGAAGACCTTCACAACGGACTTTTTGACAAAAAAGATGAAGCCAAACGAGGGCGAGGTTCCGCAATTCTATGTTACGGACAGCCACGATGGCATCATCGACGCGGAGATGTTCGATTATGTTCAAGTGGAGTTTGCTCGGCGCAAGGCGCTGGGACGGAGCTACAGCTGCAAGAGCTGCTTTTCGGCAAAGCTGGTATGCGGCGACTGCGGCAGCTTCTTCGGCTCGAAGGTCTGGCATTCCACAGACAAATATCGCCGTGTGATATGGCAATGCAATCACAAATTCAAAAACGGCGAAAGATGCTCAACGCCACATTTGACAGAGGATGAGATAAAGGAACGGTTTGTCACGGCGTGGAACGGTATGCAAAACATGACCGATGAGGTGATCATCGACTGCTGGTTGGCAATTGCGGAGCTTTTCGATAGTGATGCCATTGACGAGGAGATTGCCGCTAAGAACGCTGAAGCCGAGGTGCTTATCGAAATGAACCGCAAGCACATCGCCGAAAACGCCTCGGCGGCACAAGACCAGACGGCATACAAAAAGCGGCAGGATGATCTGATGGCAAAGTACAACGCCGTGGCAAAACGGATAGATGTGCTGAAGGCAGAGAAAGAGACGCGAAATCACCAGCGCACGGTGCTCACAGCGTTCATGGACACTATGGAACGCCAACACGGGTCATTGACCGAGTTTAGCGAGAGCCTGTGGTCGGCGGTTGTCGAGAAGGCGACGGTCTACAAGGACGGACGAATAGTGTTTACTCTGATGAACGGTATTGAAATTGAATAAGCGCAGAAAGCCTTAGA
>DIRC01000009.1:14627-14967 GCA_002427465.1 Clostridiales bacterium UBA5446
GCAGAAAGCCTTAGCTCCTCACGCCAAGCACGGTGTGGGGAGCGTTTTTCTTCTGTGATTTCCGCATTTGCACCAAAAATGCACCAAAGCCCCAAAATTTGCACCAAAATACTGCTCGTTAACGATTTGTCCGAGGCAAAGCGTCGGTGGGGCTAAAAATCGGTGTTTCAAGGGCAAATATCACGGCTCCACGCAGTCGTCGGCGTATGTATTCCAAAACAAAAAGCACCCAAAAGTCTGTAAATATGGGCATTTTAGGGCAAAAACATATCGCAGAAGACGAATACATTTATTGTATCAATCTTCTGCGATATAGTTGGTGCGAGAGATGGGACTTGAA
>DIRC01000009.1:15188-20092 GCA_002427465.1 Clostridiales bacterium UBA5446
TCTGCCAGTTCCAGCACTCTCGCATGATCTGGATTAAAGCGCAGTAGTCATTATAACAGAAAAGCAGGGATTGTCAATAATTAAAATTTTTAAACTTAGATTCTTCTGGCCCGGGTGCTTTGAAGGTTCGCTCTGATGAAGATCAGCAGCACGGCGATGACAACGAGCAGAGCGGCGGAACCGTAAGACATCGGCAGCAGGTAGCGGGATTTCAGATAGGCGTGGTAGCCGAGAAGCGATGCGAATTCACATAGCAGCGGCATGATAAAATACTCGGGCATCGTCACGGCAAAGACAAGGGAAAGCACGTCCGCGATGAAAAAATATCGATCGTGCATATGCGGCAGAAGGAAGGGGATGGCTACGGAGAAAAGCACGGCGACGGCAAATACCGTATAATCCGATACCCGGTTTCGGTTGCGGTGGAGCCAGTAAATAACAAACGCCGTAAAGCCCGCGGCAGCCGCTATGCCGAGGGTGGCAGCCAGCTTCGTATCGACGGCGCCGGTGAAGAAAGCGAACACCGAAGGCGAATTGTAGTTGAGTCCGGAACCGACGCTGCCCATCTGGCTGAAATAAAGCGTGACGGTATCCCATAAGGGCCTGCCGGCAAGGACGGCAGGAAGAACCAACGCAAGATATGCGGCGGGGAACAGGAAAAAATGCCGCAGCTTCATCCGCCGGGAGAAGAGGAGTATGGCGAAAAGGGGCATGAGAAACACGGCTTGCAGTTTAAAGGCGAAGGATGCGGCGATGCTCAGCATCGACAGCGCCGGCTTTTTGTTCAGGGCCAGATAGACGGAGAGTACCGCAAAGGCGGAATAGATGCTGTCGCACTGTCCCCAGTAGGCCCCGTTCAGCACAACTGTTGGCCACAGCAGAACGGCAAAGAAGCAAAAAAGCCGCCGCCCGCTGCTTTTGGTAAACATGCCCGCCAGCCTCATCGCCGCCCAGGCCAGCACGACATCAAAAAGTATCGATAGCAGCTTAATAAGGTACAGATCGGATATGCCGAGATATGAAAAGCCCGCCAGGAAGTAGAGGTATGGCACATTATAATTGCCTACAGGCTGGGAAAGGGCGGCGAACCCCCCGTTATCCCGGAAAAACTGCACCCATTTGGCAAGAAATGTCGTATAGTCCAGAGTGATGTGATCCATACAGAGCCAGCGCAGGGCGAAAGCGCCCGCGGTTAAAAGGACGGCGGCGGCAACGTGGCTGGGTTTTTCCAAAAGTCCTTCGGAATGAAGAAGTTTCAGGCATATCGCTGCCTCAGCAAGCAAAATCAGTACGACTTTTGCATCCATCATCTGTGCGCCCCCACTATCAAATTTGGCCAAAAAAACAGCCGGAGTAAAAGACTCCCGCCAAATAGTAAAGATTAACAAAGATTATCTTGACATTACGTGAAATATGATGATACAATAACGCGATATATCTTCGAGGACAGACAGTGCCCCCATTCTTTTCATAATTTTATTATACCTAGTATTTCTTTAAATTGCAATAAGGAATTTAAATTATTGGCAACTCAGCCGGGCGTGTACGGCTAAATACCATGAGGAGTGTGCGTTGATGCCAAAGGATGTAATCTACGGAAGGACCCTGAGAAAGAGCTTTGCCCGCAGCGAGGAAATCCAGGATATGCCGAATCTGCTGGAGATCCAGAAAAACTCGTACAGATGGTTTTTGGACGAGGGGCTTCGGGAGGTGTTCAAGGATGTCGACACGGTAACGGACTATTCCGGCAATCTTGAGCTTAGCTTTGTGAACTATTCCATGGATGAGAAACCCAAGTATACAGAGGAAGAATGCAAGGCGCGGGACGCCACCTATGCAGCTCCTCTCAAGGTAGGCGTGAGACTCCGGAACAAAGAGACCGGGGAGATCAAAGAGCAGGAAATCTTTATGGGAGATTTCCCGCTGATGACCACCGGCGGAACCTTTATTATTAACGGCGCGGAGCGCGTGATCGTTTCGCAGATTGTGCGTTCCCCGGGTGTATACTATGACAGGCAGATAGACAAAACCCAGGTTCCCACCTACAGCGCCACGGTCATCCCGTATCATGGCGCGTGGCTGGAATATGAGACCGACGCCAACAACATTTTCTATATCCGCATCGACAAGAACCGCAAGCTGCCCGTCACGCTGTTCCTGAAGGCGATGGGACGGTACGATCCCGATAAGCCGCATACCTGGCTGTCGTGCATCCCAGATATGACAGCGGGCTGCATTACGGGCGAGCGCATCAAGGAGACCTTCGGCGGCGACGAGCGTATCGTGACGACGCTGGAGAAGGACACCCTGATCACCCGGGAGGATGCGCTGCTTGAAATATACCGCAAGCTCCGTCCGGGCGATCCGCCTACGGTAGACAGCTCGGAGGCCCTGCTGAACAACCTGTTTTTTGAGCGGGCCAGGTATGACCTTTTCAGCGTGGGCAGGTATAAATTCAATGATAAGCTCAGCCTTTTAAAGCGGATTATCGGCCATGAGCTTGCCATGCCGGTTGCCGATCCCGTGACCGGCGAGATTATTGCCGATGCGGGAGAAGTCCTTTCACGCGAAAAGGCGGAACTCATTTGCCGGTCCGGCGTGATTGAAGTCACGCTCAAAGTCGGCGGCAAGAATGTCCGCGTTTTCTCCAACGGCATGGTGGACATGGCGCACTTTGTGGACTTCGACCCCGAGGAGGTCGGCGTGGACGAGCGTGTGCGTTTTGTCATTCTCCGTGGGCTGATGGAGCAGCACCAGGGTGAAGCGCTGAAGGAGGCCATCCGGGAGAATATTGATATTCTGATTCCGAAGCACATTATCGTGGACGATATTTTTGCCTCCGTCAACTATATTTGCTGCCTGGCCCAAGGCGTGGGCGAGCTGGACGATATCGACCATTTGGGCAACCGGCGTGTCCGCAGCGTGGGTGAGCTTCTGCAAAATCAGTTCCGCATCGGCTTTTCCCGCATGGAGCGCGTCATCCGCGAGCGGATGACGCTTCAGGATCTGGATATTGTCACGCCCCAGAGCCTGATCAACATCCGGCCGGTGACGGCTGCCATCAAGGAGTTTTTCGGCAGCAGCCCGCTCTCCCAGTTCATGGATCAGACAAACCCCCTGGCGGAGCTGACGCATAAGCGGCGCATGTCGGCCCTGGGCCCCGGCGGCCTTTCCCGTGAGCGTGCCAATTTCGACGTCCGCGACGTACACTACAGCCATTACGGACGCCTTTGCCCCATTGAAACGCCTGAAGGGCCGAACATCGGCCTGATCAGCTATCTGGCATCTTATGCCCGGGTCAATAAGCATGGACTTTTGGTCACGCCCTTCCGCAAGATTGAAAGGCCCTCATGCCGGGTTACGGACGTGGTCGAGTATATGACCGCGGACATAGAGGACAGATATATTATCGCCCAGGCCACGGAGCCGCTGGATGAAAACGGATGCCTTAAAAACCGCCGCATTACCTGCCGGCATAGGGATGAGATCATCGAGGTGGACAGGGATCGGGTGGACTATATTGATATTTCACCACGCATGATGGTGTCAATCGCCACGGCCATGATTCCCTTCCTGGAGAACGACGATGCGAACCGTGCCCTTATGGGTGCCAACATGCAGCGCCAGGCCGTGCCGCTTATGGTGACGGAGGCGCCCATCGTGGCCACGGGCATCGAGCACAAGTGCGCGGTGGATTCAGGCGTTGTGGTGCTGGCGGACGGCCCGGGCGTGGTGGCGGCGGTTTCGGCCACAAATATTGTCGTCCGGTACGATTCCGGCCGGACCAGGGACTATAAGCTCATTAAATTCGGCAGGTCCAACCAGGGTACCTGCATAAATCAGCGGCCCATCGTTTCGGTGGGGGATCGGGTGGCGGAAGGCGACGTGATCGCGGACGGCCCGTCCACAAGCCAGGGGGAGATTTCCCTGGGAAAGAATGTCCTGGTGGGATTCATGACCTGGGAAGGCTATAACTATGAGGACGCCATCCTGATCAGCGAGCGCCTGGTCATGGACGACGTGTTCACCTCGATTCATGTGGAGGAATATGAATGCGATGCCCGCGATACCAAGCTCGGACCCGAGGAGATTACAAGGGATATTCCGGGCGTCGGCGACGACGCGCTGAAATATCTGGACGAGCGCGGCATCATCAGTATCGGCGCCGAGGTCAGAAGCGGCGACATTCTCGTCGGTAAGGTCACACCGAAGGGGGAGACCGACCTGACTGCGGAGGAACGCCTTCTGCGCGCTATTTTTGGCGAAAAGGCAAGGGAAGTCAGAGACACCTCCCTGAAGGTTCCCCATGGTGAAAGCGGCATTATTGTTGACGTCAAAGTCTTTTCGCGGGAGAGCGGCGATGAAATGGGCGCGGGGGTAAATCAGGTTGTCCGGGTATATATCGCGCATAAGCGCAAGATATCCGTGGGCGACAAAATGGCCGGCCGCCATGGTAATAAGGGCGTCGTGTCCCGTATACTGCCACGCGAGGACATGCCGTATATGCCGGACGGCACACCCCTGGATATTGTCCTCAATCCTCTGGGCGTGCCATCCCGTATGAACATCGGGCAGGTTCTGGAGGTGCATCTGGGCTATGCCGCACAGGCCTTGGGCTGGAAGGTTGCAAGCCCGATTTTCAACGGGGCTAACGAAGAAACCATCGGTGAGGTTCTGAATCTGGCCGGCCTTCGGGCGGACGGCAAAAGCCGTCTTTATGACGGGCGCACCGGCAAGTTGTTTGATAACGATGTGACTGTCGGATATGTATACTTCCTGAAACTCCATCATTTGGTGGATGACAAGATACATGCCAGGTCCACCGGCCCGTATTCCCTCGTTACGCAGCAGCCTCTGGGCGGAAAAGCCCAGTTCGGCGGCCAGCGTTTCGGCGAGATGGAAGT
>DIRC01000009.1:20405-20807 GCA_002427465.1 Clostridiales bacterium UBA5446
GTTCCGGAGTCCTTTAAGGTGCTGGTCAAGGAGCTTCAGTCCCTTTGCCTTGATGTGCGCGTGCTTGACGGCAATGGCGAGGAGATCGAGCTGAAGAACGATGACGATGACGATTATATCCCCGGGATCAAGGATGAGTACCGTGCGGACGACACGGAAATTGAATCCTCCGGCTTTGTGATAGAAGACGTGCCGGAGGGCGAGCTTGACCTGGATGCGGACGGGGATGAGGACGCTGATGGATATGGGAAAGACATGATCGAGGATTCCCAGGAAGACGAGGAGGAATAAGCCGTGAGTAATACACCATTTGAAGCAATTAAGATAGGCATAGCTTCTCCTGAGGTTATACGCTCATGGTCGTACGGCGAAGTTAAAAAGCCCGAGACCATCAACTACCGC
>DIRC01000009.1:21024-26110 GCA_002427465.1 Clostridiales bacterium UBA5446
TTGGGAATGTCACTGCGGTAAATATAAGAAAATACGCTATAAAGGCAAAATCTGCGACCGCTGCGGCGTGGAGGTTACGAAATCCAAGGTTCGCCGCGAGCGCATGGGGCATATAGAGCTTGCCGCGCCGGTGTCTCATATTTGGTATTTTAAAGGCATCCCGTCCCGCATGGGACTGCTGCTGGACATTACCCCCCGTATTCTGGAAAAGGTACTGTATTTCGGCTCTTATATCGTAACGGACCCCGGTTTTTCACCGCTCCAGAAAAATCAGATACTCACCGAAAGGGAGTATCGCGACATGCGCGAAAAATATGAGGACGATTTTGAAGCCGGCATGGGCGCGGAGGCCATCAAGAAGCTCCTGCAGCAGATCAATTGCGAACAGCTTTCGACCCAGCTCCGGGAGGAGCTTCAGAACGCCACCGGCCAGAAGAAGGCGAAGCTGGTTAAGAGGCTTGAGGTGGTCGAGGCATTCCGGCTGAGCGGCAACAAGCCCGAGTGGATGATTATCGACATTTTGCCGGTTATTCCACCGGAAATACGGCCGATGGTGCAGCTGGATGGCGGCAGGTTCGCCACAAGCGACCTGAACGATCTTTACCGCCGGGTCATTAACCGCAACAACCGGCTCAAGCGGCTTATGCAGCTGAACGCGCCGGACATTATCGTCCGGAACGAGAAGCGGATGCTGCAGGAGGCTGTGGACTCGCTGATCGATAACGGCCGCCGCGGCCGAGCCGTAACCGGCGCCAATTCCAGGGCGTTGAAGAGCCTTTCAGATATGCTCAAGGGCAAGCAGGGGCGTTTCCGCCAGAACCTGCTGGGCAAGCGCGTGGACTATTCCGGGCGTTCCGTTATTGTCGTGGGCCCGGATCTGAAAATATACCAGTGCGGCGTGCCGAAAGAAATGGCAATTGAGCTGTTCCGCCCATTTGTCATGAACAAGCTGGTTCAGGAAGGCCTGGCAAACAACATTAAATCCGCTAAAAAGATGGTCGATAAGCAGCGCACCGAGGTTTGGGACGCTTTGGATGTTGTCATTAAAGAACACCCGGTTCTGCTTAACCGGGCGCCGACGCTGCACAGGCTGGGCATACAGGCTTTTGAACCGATCCTTGTTGAAGGGCGCGCCCTCCGGCTGCATCCGCTGGTTTGCACGGCGTATAACGCCGACTTTGACGGCGACCAGATGGCAATCCACGTTCCGCTCTCGGCGGAGGCCCAGGCGGAGGCCCGCATCCTGATGCTTTCCGCCAATAACCTGCTCCGGCCTCAGGATGGCCACCCGGTCACGGTTCCGACTCAGGATATGATTCTGGGTTCGTATTATCTCACGTATACCCGGCTCGGAAAAGCCGAAAAGGGCGCGGAGTCCGTGCTGGTAACCAACGCTGGCGATACCGGGCTGCCCGAGGGTGTGATCGTTGACGCGGACGATTTTGTGGCCGCCAATAAAGCCGCGAAGGCGGCGGATAAGCGCGAGGCTGAGTATACCCCGCTCCACGCGTTTTCTACCCCGGCCGAGGCGATTATGGCCTATAACGCTGAAGTTATCGGCATACACGCGCCGGTGCGGGTCAGGGTGGAGAAGACGATTGACGGCGTTCCGGCCCATCGGCTCATCCGGACAACGGTAGGGCGGATCATCTTCAACGGACCCATTCCGCAGGATCTTGGATATGTGGACCGTACCGATCCGGAGCATGCCTTCGACCATGAGATTGGATTCACTGTGGGAAAGAAGCAGCTGGGCGATATCATCGACCGCTGCATCAACAAATACGGTTTTACCATCTCCGCTGAAGTTCTGGATAATATCAAGGCCCTTGGCTTCAAATACGCGACTCAGGGCGCCATTACAATTTCAATTGCGGACATGACCGTTCCGGACGCCAAAAAGACGCTGATCGAGGCGACGGAGCGCAAAGTGCTTGATATTGAAAAACAATATAAGCGCGGGCTTTTGACCAATAATGAACGGTACCGCCTGGTCGTTAACGAGTGGGAGCAGACGACAAAGGGCGTTACCGGCGCGCTTCAAAACTGCCTGGATGAATTCAACCCAATTTATATGATGGCCAATTCCGGCGCCCGCGGCAGCATGAACCAGATCCGGCAGCTTGCCGGTATGCGCGGACTTATGGCCAACACCTCCGGTAAAACCATCGAGATCCCGATTAAGGCCAACTTCCGCGAAGGCCTTTCGGTTTTGGAGTACTTCATTTCCAGCCGAGGCGCCAGAAAGGGACTGGCGGACACGGCCCTGCGCACCGCCGACTCCGGATATCTTACACGCCGCCTGGTCGACGTTTCTCAGGATGTGATCATCCGCTCACAGGACTGCGGCACCACTTCTGGTGAATGGGTATCGGCGGTATACGATAAGGGGCAGGAGGTTCAGTCCTTCGGCGTCAGCATACACGGACGGTTCCCGGCGGTGCCTGTGACCAACCCCGAAACGGGAGAAATCATATTTGATACCGAGCATATGTTCATGCCTGAGGACGCCAAAGTTCTTGAGGCGGCGGGCATTCACAAGGTGCTGATCCGAAGTGTGCTCAACTGCGAGGCAAAAAGCGGCGTCTGCGCCAAGTGCTATGGCATTAACCTGGCGGTGGGGCGGCCGGTTAACCCGGGCGAGGCAGTCGGCGTGATTGCCGCCCAGTCCATCGGTGAACCGGGCACGCAGCTAACGATGCGTACCTTCCACACCGGCGGCGTGGCCGGCGACGATATCACCCAGGGCCTGCCTCGCGTTGAAGAACTGTTCGAGGCCCGCAAGCCGAAAAAGATGGCGGTGCTTTCTGAAATCTCCGGCACTGTCACCATAGAGGAAACCAAGAAGAACGCAATTTATGCCATCAATGTTGTCAACGAAGCCGATGGAGATACCAGAGTTTATACGGTTCCGTACTCCGCGGGAATCCTTGTGTCAACCGGCGAGCACGTGGATCAGGGCCAGGAACTTACCGCCGGCGCCCTCAATCCCCACGACGTGCTGCGTATTCGTGGCGTTGACGACGACCAGTTTGGCCGTCCCGGCGTCAGGAACTATCTGGTTCAGGAGGTTCAGAAGGTATACCGCCAGCAGGGCGTTGATATTAACGACAAGCATATCGAGGTAATTGTACGCCAGATGATGCGCAAAGTGCGCATAGAGGATGCGGGGAGCACAACGCTTCTTTCCGGGGCTACGGTGGATATCAGTGAATTGAAGGCCGTCAACGCGGAGATTGCCAGACGGATTGCTGCGGGAGAAAAGGACGAAAACGGCAATAAGCTGATTCCGGCTTCCTTCACCCAGTTGCTGATGGGCATCACCAAGGCATCCCTGGCTACCGAAAGCTTCCTGTCCGCCGCCTCATTCCAGGAGACGACGAAGGTTCTCACAGAGGCCGCCATCAAGGGTAAGGTGGACCATCTTGTCGGCCTGAAGGAAAACGTCATTATCGGCAAGCTGATTCCAGCGGGAACCGGTCTTTCCCTCTACCGCGACTTCGAATCGGAGACGGACGAAGAAATCACCGCGTCAGCCGAGAAATATGTCGACCTTTCAGTTCTGGTCAAGCGGACCAACGCGCTGTAAAGTTTTCTGTTTATTCGCAGCCCTCGGGCGTGGGCGCCTCGTTTAACGGGGATTCCGCGGCCCGGGGCAGCGGAAGTGCGCGTACCGGGTGAAGATTCTGCAAGGGAAAATTAGCTTGACTATTTTTGTGTATTATGCTAAACTTTTATCTCGCTTGAGCATAGCTGAGCAGTGTGTAGTTTTTTCCCGGGAAAACCAAAACTTTCCCGGTAAAAATAGCATTTTTGAAGAAAGGAGGAAGACCATGCCGACTTTTAACCAACTGGTAAGAAAGGGCAGAGAGCAGGCAACCTACAAATCCGCATCTCCCGCAATGCAGAAAAACCTCAATACCATAAAGAACTGTGAAACAGATCTTTCGTCTCCCCAGAAGCGTGGTGTTTGCACCGCTGTCAGAACCTCAACGCCCAAGAAGCCGAACTCTGCGCTGCGTAAGATCGCACGTGTTCGCCTGACCAACGGATATGAGGTTACAGCCTATATCCCCGGCGTCGGACACAACCTGCAGGAGCATAGCGTCGTGATGATCCGGGGCGGACGTGTGAAAGACCTGCCTGGCGTGCGCTACCACATCATCCGCGGTTCGCTGGATACCCAGGGCGTTACCGGACGCAAGCAGAGCCGTTCCAAGTACGGTGCAAAGCGTCCCAAGGCCAACAAAAAATAAGAATACCGCAACAGATTGCCCTGTTGTTTATATACATTATATAATATATATAAGCCTCGGGGCGCGGCGGGGAACCAGTGTGCGCGGCGGAGGGATGCCTCAGTCGGCGCCGGCGGTTCCACGAGTACCTGTGAAGTCATTTTTTAATGAAGGAGGGAAGTATAGTGCCCAGAAGAGGTAACGTTCCCAAAAGAGAAATTCTGCCGGATCCGATCTACAACAGCGTGCTTGTCACCAAGCTGATCAACAGCATCATGCTCGACGGCAAAAAGGGTGTAGCACAGAAAGTTGTATACGATGCTTTCGATATCATCAAGGATAAGACCGGAAAAGCGCCTCTCGAGGCGTTTACTGAGGCGATGAATAACATCATGCCCAGTCTTGAGGTTAAGGCACGCCGTGTCGGCGGCGCCACCTATCAGGTTCCGATCGAAGTCAGGCCGGAGCGCCGCCAGACCCTTGGTCTGCGCTGGCTCACGGCATACGCGCGCAAGCGCAACGAAAAAACAATGAAAGAGCGACTGGCCAACGAGATTATGGATGCCTGCAACGGCCTCGGCGCCGCAGTCAAGAAGCGCGAGGATACCCACAAGATGGCAGAGTCCAACAAGGCTTTCGCGCATTTCAGATGGTAACTGATTTAGGAGCAATTTAATGCCCAGAGAATATTCCCTTAAAAACACAAGAAATATTGGCATAATGGCTCACATCGACGCCGGCAAGACGACGACGACCGAACGGATACTGTTCTATACGGGCGTCAACTATAAGCTGGGAGAGGTCCATGAGGGCAACGCCACCATGGACTGGATGGAGCAGGAGCAGGAGCG
>DIRC01000009.1:26277-64717 GCA_002427465.1 Clostridiales bacterium UBA5446
TGGATGGAGCAGGAGCAGGAGCGCGGCATTACGATAACATCGGCCGCAACAACCTGTCACTGGAAGGGCTTCCGGATCAACATTATTGACACGCCGGGGCATGTGGACTTTACCGCGGAGGTAGAGCGTTCACTGCGGGTCCTGGAGGGCTGCGTGGCCGTTATGTGTGCCAAGGGCGGCGTCGAGCCACAGTCCGAAACAGTATGGAGACAGGCCGATCACTATAATGTCCCCCGCATGATCTATGTGAACAAGATGGATATTATGGGCGCCGACTTCTTTAATGTCATCAATATGGTGCACGAAAGGCTCAAGGCTAACGCCGTGCCGATCCAGCTTCCCATCGGGTCTGAGGATTCCTTTAGGGGAATCATCGATCTGGTGGAGATGCAGGCGGACATTTATTATGACGACTTAGGCAAGGACATGCGCGTCGAGGAAATTCCTGAGGATATGCGTGCAATTGCCGGGGAGTACAGGCAGAAACTGCTTGAGTCCGTGTCGGATTTTGACGACGAGATCATGGAACGCTATCTGGATGGCAAGGAAATCCCGGCGGACATGATACGAGCGGCTATAAGAAGGGCAACCGTGGCGGTTCAGCTGATTCCCGTCGTCTGCGGAACTTCCTATAAGAACAAGGGCGTGCAGAAGCTGCTCGATGCGATAATCGACTATATGCCGTCTCCCCTGGATATCCCGCCTGTTGAGGGGATAGACCCGAAAACCGGTGAGCCGGATGTGCGCGAATCCGATGACAACGCCCCATTTTCGGCTCTTGCATTTAAGATCATGTCCGATCCCTACGTAGGAAAGCTTGCATTTTTCAGGGTTTACTCAGGCACTGTAAACGCCGGCTCGACGGTCATGAACTCGACCAAGGGCCAGCGCGAGCGGTTGGGCAGGATACTTCAGATGCACGCAAATCACCGCGAAGATCTCCAGACGGTTTACTCCGGCGATATTGCCGCCGCTGTGAGCCTTAAAAATACCACCACGGGCGATACGCTCTGTGATGAAAAAAAGCAGATTATCCTTGAATCCATGGAGTTTCCGGAACCGGTCATCCGCGTGGCCATCGAGCCGAAGACGAAAGCCGGACAGGAAAAGATGTCCATAGCGCTTGCCAAGCTGTCCGAGGAGGACCCGACCTTTAAGACCTGGACCGACGAGGAAACCGGCCAGACTATCATCGCCGGAATGGGCGAGCTTCATCTTGAGATAATAGTAGACAGGCTCCTGCGCGAATTCAAGGTCGAAGCCAATGTTGGCAAGCCTCAGGTCTCCTATAAGGAAACGATCACGAAAAGCGCGACTGTGGATACCCGGTATGCTCGCCAGACAGGCGGACACGGTCAGTTTGCCCATGTGAAGCTGGTTCTGGAGCCGAACGAATCCGGAAAGGGCTATGAATTCATCAATAAGATAACCGGAGGCGCGATACCCAAGGAATATATCCCCAGCGTGGATCAGGGTATCCGGGGCGCTATGAATGCCGGAGTGCTTGGCGGGTACAACGTTGTCGACGTTAAGGTCACGCTGATTGACGGCTCATTCCATGAGGTGGACTCGTCCGAGCTGGCGTTTAAAATCTGCGGAAGCATGGCGTTTAAAGAAGCTATGCAGAAAGCCGGGCCGACCCTGCTTGAACCCATCATGAAGGTTATCGTGACAACTCCTGAGGAATATATGGGAGATGTCATGGGCGACCTGAACGCAAGACGCGGACAGATCAGCGGATCGGATATTTTTAACGGTGCAGCTATGATTACGTCAGACGTGCCGCTGTCCGCGATGTTCGGTTATGCCACCGACCTTCGCAGCAAGACGAAAGGCCGCGCCAACTACAGTATGGAACCCAGCCACTATATTGAATTGCCAAAGACGCTTCGGGATTCGCTGCTGGGTGTACGCGGCTCAAATCCGCAAAAGAAATAATCAGAATTATATTTGATCAAGATTTAGATAATTGAGGAGGATATCAAAATGGCAAAACAGATGTTTAACCGTGTTAAGCCCCACGTCAATATCGGCACCATCGGTCATATTGACCACGGCAAGACCACTCTTACCGCGGCCATAACCAAGGTTCTCAGCTTGGCCGACCCCACCACGGCAACTTTCACGGCTTATGATCAGATCGATAAGGCCCCCGAAGAGCGCGCCCGCGGAATCACGATAAATACCTCTCACGTTGAATATCAGACCGCGTCCCGCCATTACGCCCACGTGGACTGCCCGGGCCACGCGGACTATATCAAGAACATGATCACCGGCGCCGCTCAGATGGACGGTGCGATCCTTGTCATCGCCGCTTCCGACGGCCCCATGGCCCAGACCCGCGAACACCTTCTGCTTGCCCGTCAGGTCAACGTACCATATATTGTGGTTTTCCTGAACAAGGTTGACCAGGTTGACGACCCCGAGCTGCTTGAGCTGGTTGAGATGGAAGTCCGCGAGCTTCTCAGCAAGTACGATTTCCCCGGAGACGACACCCCCATTATCAAGGGATCCGCGCTGAACGCCCTTGTATGCGAATCCAAGGACATCAACGCCCCTGAGTATGCGTGCATCATCGAGCTTATGGAAGCTGTCGACACCTGGATCAAGACGCCTGAGCGCAAGTCCGACCTGCCCTTCCTGATGCCCATCGAGGACGTCTTTACCATCACCGGCCGCGGCACCGTGACCACCGGCCGTGTAGAGCGCGGACGCGTCAAGATCGGTGATAAGGTCGTTATCGTCGGCATTAAGGATACGAAGGAAACCGTCGTTACCGGTACCGAAATGTTCCACAAGACCCTGGATTACGCCGAGGCCGGCGACAATGTGGGCTGCCTGCTCCGCGGCATTGCCAAGAAGGACGTCGAGCGTGGACAGGTTCTCGCCGCGCCCAAGAGCATTCACCCTCACACCAAGTTTAAAGGGCAGGTTTACGTGCTTTCTAAGGACGAGGGCGGCCGCCATACGCCGTTCTTCAACAACTACCGCCCCCAGTTCTATTTCCGTACCACCGACGTGACCGGCGTCATCACACTGCCTGAGGGCGTCGAGATGTGCATGCCCGGCGATAACGTGGACATGGACGTGGAGCTCATCACACCCATCGCCATTGAGCAGGGCCTCCGCTTTGCTATCCGCGAGGGCGGACGTACTGTCGGCTCCGGTGTCGTCATCGGCATCAACGAGTAATTACAACCCAAAAAAGGCTTCCGACCGCAGGCCGGGAGCCTTTTGATATTCAGCTGCAAGACTTATTTCAGACCATGCATAAACCCATCCAGGGCGGTCGAATGAATATCGCCCCCAACCACCCGATTTCCGCAGATAAACAGCTGCGCCAGTACAGTATCGTCACTGTTGGGATAATTGATCACCTTGTATATATATCGCGTGCACTCGCGCCCGGCGTACAGGGAAAGATCGAAGCCCTGAGCCTGCTGCATCCTGTTGTATGTGAGCATCACGCCGTCGAATACGCGCGGCAGAATGATGACCTCGCTTAACTCGGTGGCCGGGTCTACTTCCCAGCCCAGCGCAGACAGATAGGCTACGCGCCCTTCGGTGGTGCCCACGTCTTCGGCCGGCGTTTTGGACACGGCCAGAACGACCCCGGCAAGCAGAACGGAAAAGGCAAGTATGATGGCAATTGCAGTTTTTTTTGTAAACTTCAGCGCTTTGATCTTCATTGGACATCACCTCTGAATAATGATTATTCAAATTCTGGCGGCTTTATGATAGAATCGCTGAAGGGCAGTCATGCTATTGCGCGCATTCGTCCCTTCCGGGGCAAGGCGGATGAACGGGAATAGTGTTTACAAATTGACGGAGGGTGTAGAGATGAATTGCAACTGATTCTGCTCCGAAATTAAAAATCTCTATTTCCCAGATATTTTTTTGGTGTAAATCACTGCTATTTTCAATGGGATTTTAAAATGTTAACAAAAACAATACATTAATCTATTGAAATATGCACATATATGAGATATTATGTAAAATAGCATTTTTTAAAATCATACCGTCAATATGACAGGGGTTTGTTGGGAGGAAATATAAATGTCTAGTAGAGTTTTTCAGAGTGTAATCGTTCAAATGAAAGAGGCTACGGACAGATACGTCGGAGTCGCAGACGAGCAGGGGTTCGTCATCGCTTCCAGCGAACTGTCCATGATCGGCTCGCATCTTGACGATTTGCAGGACATCCCCACGGATTCGGCGGAACAAATTTTCACATCCAGCGTCAGAACGTATAAAATTCTGGGGGCTACCGGACTCAGGTATGAACATGCCGTGTTTGTTGCTGGAAACGACGAGGTTGCCAGAAGCGTATGTATTCTGGCGGCCATTGCCATGAACGAAGCCCGGACGAACTACGAGGAAAAGCATAACAAGGCAACTTTTGTAAAGAATATCATCTCGGACAATATCCTGCCGGGAGACGTTTACGTGCGCGCGAAAGAGCTTCATTTTGTCACGGATGTCCCGCGGGCAGTGTTTCTGGTGCGCCAGTTGGAGCATTCGGATGTAGCGGCGATAGAAGTCATACAGAGCCTGTTTCCGGACAGGCAGCGCGATTTTGTGCTTTCGGTCAGCGAAACCGATATTGTCGTGATTAAGGAAATGACCTACGAGGAAAGTCCGGAAAGCACCAAGATCATAGCCCAGCGGATCGAAAATGCTATGCGTACCGAGCTTCAGACCAAGATAGTCGTAGGCATAGGCTCGACAGCATATCATCTGCGCGAACTTGCGGATCGATATAAGGAAGCCCAGGTTGCCATTGACGTGGGCAAGGTTTTCGAAACCGAAAAAGCAATAATCAGCTATGAGAATCTGGGGATAGGCAGGATCATCTATCAGCTTCCGGTGACTCTGTGTGAAATGTTCCTTTCCGAAGTCTTCAAAAAGAGCCCCATCGAGGCGCTTGACGCCGATACTCTGGAGACGATAAACAAGTTTTTCGAAAATAACCTGAACGTCTCCGAAACCTCCCGCAAGCTCTATGTACACCGCAATACCTTGGTGTACAGGCTTGAAAAAATAAAGAAAATAACCGGACTGGATCTGCGCGAGTTTGATCACGCCATAATTTTCAAGGTCGCGATGATGGTCAAGAAGTATCTCGATTCTCAGAGCGTTTCCAGGTTCTGAGTTTAGCGGGAGGTATTCAGCCTCAAAGGAGATTGCATATGGTTCAGATGAACGACGTCAAAATGGTCTATGAGAGCAGCGGCATGGTTGCTTTGGAAGACATCGACTTCGAGATACACGAAGGCGAGTTTGTCTTCCTTGTGGGGCCCTCCGGCTCCGGCAAGACCACAATCATCAAGCTGCTTACCGGGGAAGTTCAGGCTGCCGAGGGTGAGATTTCCGTAAACGGATTCGACCTGCGCAGGCTGAAGAGACGGAAGCTGCCACAGCTTCGGCGCACGCTGGGCGTAATCTTTCAGGATTTTCGCCTGATTGACAAACTGACGGTTTATGAAAATGTTGCTTTTGCCATGCACGTTGTGGGCGCGCCGAAAAAGGAGATTGACGACCGTGTGCCGTACGTGCTGGAGCTTGTCGGCCTGAACGGCCGGGAAAAGCGTTTTCCCCAGGAGCTTTCGGGCGGAGAGCAGCAGCGTGTCGCCATAGCCCGCGCTCTGGTAAACAATCCCCGCATGATCATTGCGGACGAGCCTACCGGCAACCTGGATCCGGTGCGCAGCCTTGAGCTTATGCTGCTGCTGGAGAAGATCAATGCCCTTGGGACCACAGTGCTGGTGGTGACACATGAGAAAGAGCTTGTAAACGCTTTCTCAAAACGTGTTGTTGCCATCGACTGCGGACGTGTGATCAGCGACGGAATGGACGGGTATTACAGTTATGAAATTGAATAGGATCGGTTATCTGATAAAGTCGGGATTCAAAGGCATTTTTTCCCATGGTCTGATGTCCTTTGCCTCTGTGACGATTATTATGGCCTGCCTGATTATCATGGGTAGCTTTTCACTGCTGATCGTCAATATTAACAACATTATTGACGACCTGGAAAACGAAAACGAAGTTGTGGCCTTTGTGGACGAAAATCTGTCGGATGAGGCTGCACAGGCGCTGCAGGCGGATATAGAGGCGCTTCAAAATATCAGCGGCGTCAGGTTCGTCTCGCGGGAAGACGCCAGGACAAGCTTTGAGGAGGACTATGACAAAAGTCTCTTTTCGGACATCGACTCCTCGGTGTTCCGCCACCGTTATGTAATTAATCTGGCGGATATCAGCCTGATGGGGGATACCAAGGCCGCCCTTGAAAGTGTTGACGGGATTGCCAAGGTCAATGCCCATCTTGAATATGCCAAGGGGTTCATTACCGTCCGCAATATCGTCAGCGTCGTGTCTCTGGTGCTGATTATACTGCTCACCGCCGTATCCCTGCTGATCATGACCAACACCATTAAGCTGGCCACGTTTACCCGGCGCGAGGAAATTGCCATCATGAAAATGGTGGGCGCAAGCAACGGCTTTATCCGCTGCCCCTTCGTGGTTGAAGGGCTTGTTCTCGGCCTTCTTGGGGGCGGCCTGGCATTTTTGCTTGAGTGGGGCATCTACGTCCTGGTCTGCAACAAGATCGTCACAGGCGTCACAGGGACGCTTATCAGCGTCGTGGCGTTCAGCACCGTCATGTGGCCGCTGTTGATCGCGTTTATGGCGGCGGGCGTGCTGGTTGGCGTTATCGGCGGAATGACCGCCATACGGAATTATCTTAAAGTATAGGAGGCGGTAGTTTTGAAGAACAAGACCACAGTATCAGTTATCTGCATTGTGCTTGCCATTATGATGGCGTTTTCGCTGGTCATTTCGATTTTGGGATCCGTCTCGGCGTATGCCGTGTCTCAGTCCCAGATCGACGCGCTGGAGGATCAGAAGAGCGGCCTTCGCGCCCAGCGAGAGGAAATGCAGGCCGATATTGACGCGCTTAAGGCGAACCAGGCCGGGGTTTTGGAACAGAAGGCCGCCCTTGACGAGCGAAATGAGCTGAACCGCCAGGCCATTGAACTGATAGATGAGCAGATCGAGCTGTATTCGAGGCTTGTCGAGGAAAAGGCCAGGGAGGTTAAAGCGGCAAAGGCTGCGGAGGACGCCCAATACGAGGAATACTGCACCCATATCAGGGCCATGGAGGAAAATGGGAGCTATACATACTGGGCCTTGATCTTCAAATCCAAGAGCTTGTCGGAACTGCTTTCCAACATTGACATGATCGGTGAGATCATGGACTCCGATAAGCGGCTTTACGATCAGTATACGGCGGCGCGGGAAAACACCGAAAAGGTCAAAGCCGAGTATGAGGAAACCCTGGTTCAACTTGAGGCAAAGCAGGATGAGCTGAAGGCGGAGAAGAAGGAGCTGGAAGCTCAGATCGTAGCCGCCACCCAGATGATCCTGGATTTGCAGGAGGATATCGACGAGTATACCGCCGCATATGAAGAGAACGCGGCTGCGGAAAGCCAGCTTCAGTCGCAGATCGACTCTCTTGCGGCTGAGATGAAAAGGCAGGAGGAGGCCGCGCGGAAGGCTGCCGAGCAGGCGAACAAACCCTATGACGGGACAGGCTCCACTGCCACGGGAAGCTTCAGTTGGCCGTTGCCCTCCTCTACATATGTCACCAGCGGCTTTGGCCTGCGCGTCCACCCGATCTTCGGGACCGAGCGCTACCATAACGGCATTGACATATCCGGAAATTCAGGGTCATCAATCCTGGCCTCCGACAGCGGGACTGTTGCCATTGCCACATACAGCTCCTCATACGGCAACTATGTCATGATCTATCATTCCAACGGAACCTCGACGCTTTATGCCCACATGAGCAGCATGGCGGTTTCCGCCGGGGACAGCGTGACACAGGGCCAGACGATCGGCTATGTGGGATCTACAGGCTGGTCAACAGGGCCGCACCTCCATTTCGAGATCGCCGTTAACGGCACCAGAGTCAATCCTCTCAATTATTTTTCAAACTACACGATGGCTCCCGACGCGTAACACAGCAGGAGACCACCATTGTCTTAGGGGCCGGATTTGGCGCGGAATTACACACAATCAGGGCGGCCTTCGGGCCGCCCAGTGATGATATATGGCGGTGAGAACTATTGAAAAATAGAATAAATAGAGTCATGAAATCCTTTTTCGGCATAAAAATCCGTCTCGGCACTGTTATATTGGCCTGTGTGGTGTTCGCCGGCGTCGGTTGGGGCGTCTCGGCATACCGGCAGACACAGCGTTACGGCGGCAAAGATAATTTTGCGCTGGCACAGAAGTATCTGGAGGTCAAAAAGGTAATTGACGATTACTATGTAGGGGATGCGGATGAAAAAACTCTTTCGGACGCATCATCGGCGGCCATGGTTAAGTCTCTCGGCGATAAATGGAGCTACTATATGACTCCGGAGGAGTATGAGGCGTATCAGCTTTATTCCGCTAACGAATACGCGGGTATCGGGGTTACCATTCAGGAAGACGAGGCGAGCGGCGGCTTTCTCATTAACGCGGTCACGGCCGGATCGCCGGCGGAGGCCGCGGGGGTCAAGGCCGGGGAGATCATGCTGGCGGTGGACGGGGAATCCGTCTCAGGCATGACGGTAAGCGAGGTCAGGACACTGATACGCTCCCATCTCGACGAATCCGTAACCGTCACGATCAAAAGCGGAAACGAAACCCGGGACGTGGAGATAGACTGCACGATTATCTATACGAAGCCCGTATCTTACCGGCTGCTTGACAATGGGGTAGGGTATATCGCCATATCGAATTTCGAATCGGGTGCGGGCAGCGGGGCCATAGCGGCCGTAGACGATCTGCTTGCCCAGGGGGCCTCCCGCTTTGTGTTCGACGTCAGATCAAATCCCGGCGGGCTGCTGTCCGAGCTGATTAAAATATTGGATTATCTGCTTCCGGAGGGGGATATCTTTGTTTCAGTAAATGAGGCGGGGGAAGAAACCGTTACCAAGAGCGATAATATTTGCATTGAGGTTCCCATGGCGGTGCTCGTCAATTCAGACAGCTATTCCGCCGCGGAGTTTTTCGCGGCCGCCCTGTCGGACTTCGATTGGGCGGTAGTTGTGGGAACGCAAACCACAGGAAAGGCCCGCAGCCAGATCACACTTGAGCTGTCCGACGGCAGCGCCGTGCATGTGTCAAGCAATGAGTACCTCACGCCCTCCCGGGTCGACCTTTCAAAACAGGGCGGGATCACGCCGGATGTTACGGCTGAGATGACGGAAACGGGCGACGCCCAGATGGAAGCGGCCATTTCGGCAGTTTTGTCAAAGTAGTTGACAGTGTTGGAAAATATCTCTATAATTACAAAAATACTTTGAATAGTTTTAATATATGGTGAGAGGAAGGACAACATGGTTGCCGAAAATAAATATAAAATGAGTAAGGAGCGACTTGATGAAATCAAGGAAGAGCTCAATTATCTTGAAACCGTCAGAGAGAAAGAAGTATCCGAACTGATCAAGGAGGCGCGGTCGTTCGGCGACCTCTCCGAGAACAGCGAATATGACGAGGCGAAGACAGAACAGGGAAAGCTCTATTCAAAAATCGCCGAACTGCGGGCGCTGGTCGAGAATGCGGAGATCATTGAAATCGCCGATGTTACCCATGACGCCGTGGCTATCGGCAGCAGAGTCAAAATTCTTGACCTATCGGATGAAACCGAGGAATCATACCAGATCGTCGGGTCCCAGGAGGCCAATCCTATGTTCGGCAGAATTTCCGAGGAAAGCCCTCTTGGCCGGGTGCTGCTGGGCAGCCGCGAGGGGGACGAGGTCACTTTTGAAGCGCCGGCGGGTACGATGAAATTTCGGATCCTCACCGTAGAATATCTATAATCGGAGAAGTACATGAGTGAAGAAAATAACGGGATTGCTTTGAATGAAGAAAGCAGCCTTTCAGAGATTTTACAGATACGCAGGGACAAGCTGGCGAAGCTTCAGGAGGAGGGGCGGGACCCCTTTGCCGAAACAAAATTTAATCGGACAGCCTGGACAGAGGAAATAAAGTCCGGGTTTGAAACGTTTGATAACAAGGATGTGGCTGTGGCCGGCCGTATTATGGCCAAGCGGGGCATGGGCAAGGCGATCTTTGCGGACATCCGCGACGATAAGGGCAGAATGCAGATCTATGTCCGGCAGAACGACGTGGGCGAAGAGGTGTTTTCAGAGTTCAGGAAGATGGATATCGGGGACATCATCGGCGCGGGGGGATTCGTTTTTATGACCCGCATGGGCGAAGTCTCAGTCCATTGCAAAAAGCTGTGCCTGCTGTCAAAATCCCTCAGGCCGCTGCCGGAAAAGTACCACGGACTTACGGATAGGGAGACGCGCTACCGTCAGCGGTATCTCGATCTCATCATGAATCCGGAGGTGCGCCGGGCCTTTGAAATCCGCAGCCGCTTTATCTCCTTAGTCCGCAGGTATCTGGACGGCCGCGGCTATATGGAAGTGGAGACGCCCGTTTTGAACACCATATCGGGCGGCGCTACTGCCCGGCCGTTTATCACCCATCATAATACGCTGAATCTGGATCTATACCTGCGTATAGCCACAGAGCTGAACCTGAAGCGGCTGATCGTCGGTGGGATCGAGCGGGTCTACGAGATTGGCCGGATTTTCCGCAACGAAGGCATGGATACGAAGCACAATCCGGAGTTCACCACAATCGAGCTTTATGAGGCGTATACGGATTTTCACGGCATGATGGACATTGCCGAGGGGATATTCACCGGGGCGGCGGAGACCATATGCGGCGGCTATCAGATGGCGTGGCTGGGCAATGAAATCGACCTTTCACCCGGATGGGCGCGCCTGACGATGGCGGAAGCCGTGCAGCGGCATACCGGAGCGGATTTTATGGCTGTCTCGGAGCCTGAGGATGCCGTGGCGCTGGCAAAAAGCATCGGGGTGGACATGAAAGACGTCCCGGAAACCTGGGGGAACGCCCTCTATGAGAGTTTCGACCAAAAAGTTGAGGCGCTTCTGGTCCAGCCGACTTTCATCACCATGTATCCGGTGGAGGTCTCTCCGCTGACAAAGCGTTCGCCCGCCGATCCGCGCCTTACGGAGCGGTTTGAGCTTTTCATCGGCGGCTGCGAGATGGCCAATGCCTTTTCCGAGCTGAATGATCCTATTGATCAGCGGGCCCGCTTCATGAAACAGGTGGAAATGCGGGAAGGCGGCGATGAAGAGGCCGGTATGATGGACGAGGATTTTATTACGGCGCTGGAATACGGGATGCCCCCCACCGGCGGTATGGGGATCGGGATAGACAGGGCGGTTATGCTGCTGACAAACAGTTCATCCATCAGGGATGTAATTTTGTTCCCCACAATGAAACCCACCGAATAACGTGACTGCTGTGGCTGGGAGATATTCCAGCCACAGCTTTGGTGCTTATGGAGAAAATCAGTTCAAGAAAAAACCAGTATATTGTCCATATCCGCCGTTTAGCGGCGGATGGGGATTACCGCAGGGAATGCGGGGAATTCGTCTGTGACGGGGAAAAGCTGCTCCATGAGGCCGTTTCATCCGGAATGCGGGTGACTTCGGTTCTGGGGGTGGAAGATATCGTGCCGCCGGCTGGGGCCTCGGCCTATGTTGCACCGCCGGCGCTTGTGGAATATGCATCTGCCTTAAAGAACAGCCCGGGCCCGGTATTCACGGTCGGCATACCGGAGATTCGGGTGCCGAACAGGCCGGGCAGGGTCATTGTTCTGGAAAATGTGCAGGATCCGGGAAACGTGGGCACCGTCATCCGCGCCGCTGATGCGCTGGGGGTGGACGTGGTGGCGCTTGTCGGCGACTGCGCCGATCTGTATTCGCCGCGCACGGTGCGCGGGACAATGGGCGCGGTGTTCCGGCAGCCGGTTGTCAGAATCGGCCTGGACGAGCTTCACGGGTTTCTTTCAAGCCGGGGGCTTCGCCTTTTCGGCGCGGCGCTGCGGGAAGGGGCCGAGGATATCCGCGCCGTGTCTCTTGCCGGCGCCGCGGTGGCCATTGGAAACGAGGGCTCAGGCCTTTCGGAAGGCCTACTTTCCCTGTGCGATAAAAGCATTGTGATCCCCATGGCGCCCTGGAGTGAATCCCTGAATGCGGCCATGGCGGCAACCATCGTAATGTGGGAAATGGTTCGGAAAAAATAATTTGAGGGGGCGTCGGCGTGTCGGAATTAAAATACTGGCTTTGGCTTTCTGCCCTCAGCGGGGTAAGGCCCCGGATCAAAACCCTGCTGCTTAACCGTTACGGAGGTCCCAGGGAGGTATATTTCGCACAGCGCGGCGAATATATGACGCTTGTAGGGGTAGAGGAATCGGAATGCCGCGCGCTGGAGGATAAACGCCTTGACGCGGCCATGCGGATCATCGATCTCTGCGGGGAAAAGGGCGTCACAGCTATCACCATGCAGGATGCGGCATATCCCCGCCGCCTTGCAAACATATTTGACCCTCCGGCGGTGATCTATGTCAGGGGGAGGCTGCCTGCCGTGGATGAGGAAGCGGCCGTAGCCATCGTCGGCACCAGAAAAGCCACCCCATACGGCATTAAGATGGCGACGCGAATCGGGTATGAAATCACCAAGTGCGGCGGTCTGGTGGTATCGGGCCTGACGGCGGGAATTGATGCTGCCGGGGCGCGGGGCGCGCTTTTGGCGGGCGGTTCCTGCATAGGCGTGCTCGGAAGCGCGATTGATTCGGATTACGGGGGGTCCCTGGCCCGGGACGCCGAGGCGGCCGGGGCGGTGATCAGCGAATATCCGCCGGGAGCCCGGGGCCATGCCTCAAATTTCCGGGCGCGCAACCGTGTGACGGCCGGGTTGTCCGTAGCCGTCGTAGTGGTGGAGGCGCCGGATAAAAGCGGCGCAATCCTGTTTGCGGATGAAGCGGTCGAGCAGGGAAAGGAGATTTTTGCGGTTCCCTCCAACGCGGATTCCACCACGGGCGCGGGATCGAATACCCTTTTGAAAGAGGGGGCGGCGCCGGTTACCGGCGGCTGGGATGTGCTGGGCGAATTTGAGGACAGGTTTCCCGGAAGGCTGCGGAATCCCGGCCTGGAAAAGACGCGGATGCCAAAGGATCAGGAAGCGGCCGTAGCCCCGGATGGGCCGGCCATGTCCGAAGAAAGTCAGACGGAAACAGGGAAAGGCTTCCTGAAGCTGCGTGAGCCGGCGGAGAAAAAAACAATTGACAAGGAAAATGACGTGTCATATATTGGCTTGAAGAAGCAAATGGAAGGACTTACACAGGCACAGCTTCAAATCATATCCGTGATGAACGGCTCAGATATGCATGTGGATGACATAATAGAGCTTACGGGGCTTCCAGCGGCAGCGGTCCTTGCCGATCTGACAATGCTGCAGATTACCGGCTTTATCACCCAGGGCAGCGGCAAGCGGTTTACATTGAATATCAAACGTAAGTGAGGATCTATCTTAATGGCGAAAACGAAGACGAACCTGGTCATAGTTGAATCACCGGCCAAGGCGCGGACAATCGAAAAATATTTGGGAGATCAATATGAAGTTGTGGCGTCCATGGGTCATCTGCGCGATCTGCCCAAAAGTAAAATGGGCGTGGATATCGAGGCGGGGTTTATACCGCAATATATCCCAGTAAAGGGACGCGAAGATGTGATTTCCGACCTGAAAAAGCGCTCAAAATCAGCCGGGATGGTTTATCTCGCCACTGACCCGGACCGGGAGGGCGAGGCGATTTCCTGGCATCTGAAGGAGCTTTTGGGACTTCCCGACGAGAAGGCCAGGCGGGTTACATTCAATGAGATTACGAAAAAGGTTGTCAAAGACAGCATCGGGAACCCCCGGGATATAGACGAGGCGCTGGTCAACGCGCAGCAGGCGCGGCGTATCCTTGACAGGATTGTGGGCTATAAACTTTCCCCCCTTCTGTGGAAAAAAGTTAAACGGGGTCTTTCCGCCGGGCGCGTCCAGTCCGTGGCCACCCGCATGGTGGTGGAGCGGGAAAGGGATATCCGCAGCTTTGTCAGCGAGGAATACTGGCATCTGGACGCGGTCTTGTCACGAATTGTCGGGGAAGGCGACTTTACGGCCAGGTTTTTCGGAACTGAAGAGGGTAAAAAGGAGCTGAAGAGCGAGGCGGAAACCAATGCGGTCATTTCCGCCATAGAAGGCAAGCCGTTTATCATTAAAAGCGTCAAGCGGGGTGAAAAACAGCGCAGTCCGTCACCGCCTTTCATTACCTCGACACTTCAGCAGGAGGCTTCCAGGCGCCTGGGCATGACGCCGAGACGCACCATGTCCATTGCGCAGCAGCTCTACGAGGGCGTGGATGTGGCGGGGCATGGGACCATAGGCCTCATCACATATATGAGGACCGATTCGCTGCGGCTTTCAAACGAGGCGCTTCAGTACGCGAAGGACTACATCATCAGGCAGTATGGCGCGGAGTATTATCCTGGCTCGCCGCGCGTATACAAGAGCCGCTCCGGGGCGCAGGACGCCCACGAGGCGATCCGTCCGACGGATGTCGAATTATCCCCCGAACAGGTGAGAAAGGATCTGACTCAGGAGCAGTACAGGCTTTACAGGCTGATCTGGGGGCGCTTCACAGCCAGCCAGATGGCCAACGCCGTGTATAATAATGTGGCGATTGATACCGTGAGCGCAGGATATGTTTTCCGCGCAAACTTTTCCGAGCAGAAATTTGCCGGGTATACGGCGGTCTATGAGGAAGCACGGGACGAAGAGACGGCTGATCTGAAAAAGCCTTTGCCAAATCTCAATGAAGGTGAAGAAGTCAGCCTGAAAAAACTGAGCAGCGAACAGCAGTTCACGCAGCCGCCGGCCCGGTATACGGAAGCTACGCTGATCAGGGCGATGGAGGAGAAGCGAATCGGGCGCCCTTCAACTTACGCACCCACAATCACCACTATTACAAGCCGTGAATATGTTGTCAAAGAGGGCAAGTATCTCAGGCCGACTCCCCTTGGCGAGGTGGTCACTACCCTGATGGAGGAAAGATTTTCCGACATTGTGGATATGCGGTTTACCGCGCGTATGGAGGACGATCTGGATAAAATAGAGGAAGGCGCCAGCGATTGGCGGGCAGTCCTTTACGACTTCTATCAGGTTTTCGATAAAGAACTCAGCGAAGCCGAGAAAGCGCTGGAAGGCGAGCATATAAAAATTCCTGACGAAGTAACCGACGAGATCTGCCCGATCTGCGGCAAGAACCTTGTGGTCAAATCCGGCCGTTTTGGGCGATTTCTCGCCTGTCCTGGATATCCGGAATGCAGTTTTACAAAGCCAATAGTGATTGAAATGCCCGGGAAATGCCCGAAATGCGGCGTCAGGATACTAAAGCGCACCTCGAAAAACGGTTATACGTTCTATGCCTGTGAGCGTGGTAAGGACTGCGGCTTTATGACATGGGACGTGCCGACAAAGGATGTATGCCCGGACTGCGGCAAAACCCTTTTCAAGCGTTCGGGGAGAGGGCAGCGCAAGGCCTTCTGCGTAAACGAGGCGTGCAAGAGCTTCCTGCCGGAAGATGAGCGAGGCTATAAAAAGAAGACAAAACCAGCCGAAGGGGACGGGGCGGACAAGGAACAGAACGAACAGGCCGGCGGCCGGGAAGAAAATAAGACCGCCGCAAAAAAGAAGACGAAGACATGAGATATGACGTGACTGTGATCGGCGCGGGGCTAGCCGGGAGCGAATGCGCCTGGCAGCTGGCCGCAAGGGGAATCAAAGTCCGCCTGATAGAGATGAAGCCGGAAAAGTTGACGCCTGCGCATACTTTGCCATATTTTGGCGAGCTGGTCTGCTCAAACTCCCTGCGGAGCGACGAGCTGACCAACGCGGTGGGGCTGCTGAAGGAAGAGTTGAGGCGGCTCGGCTCCCTGATTATGGAAAGCGCGGATCAAAACCGCGTGGCGGCCGGCGGCGCTCTGGCAGTCGACCGGGAGGGGTTCGCCCGATATATTACGGAAAAACTGCGGGGAAATCCTGATATTGAAATTATTGCGGCGGAAGCGTCCGACATACCGGACGGAGAGGTCGTGATCGCCACCGGCCCCCTTACCGACGGCGCCCTGGCGGAACGGATAGACGCAATTTGCCCCGACTCCGATCTGCATTTTTACGATGCCGTGGCTCCTATCATAACCCTTGAGAGCGTAGATATGGAAAGCGCCTATTTTGCCAGCCGCTATGGCAAGGGGACGCCGGATTATGTTAACTGCCCGATGACCCGGGAGGAATATACAGCCTTTATAGCCGAGCTTCGCACGGCAAGGGAGGCTCCTGCCAAGGGCTTTGAGGACGCCGGCGTTTTTGAGGGATGCATGCCTGTTGAGGTGATGGCGCGCAGGGGAGAGGATACGTTGCGCTATGGCCCGATGAAGCCTGTCGGGCTGGTGAATCCGCGCACCGGAAAAGAAGATTACGCCGTCGTGCAACTTAGGCGTGACAATGCGGAAGGTACGTTGTATAATCTTGTCGGATTTCAAACCCACCTGGCATTTGGCGAGCAGAAGCGGGTGTTTTCCATGGTTCCCGCCCTGGCCGGGGCTGAATTCGTCCGCTATGGCGTTATGCACAGGAACACGTATCTGGACTCACCGCGGCTGCTGGATTCTTACTACAGGCTCAGGGTGCAGCCGCGCATTAGCTTCGCGGGTCAGATAACCGGCGTGGAAGGCTATGTGGAATCCACAGCCTCGGGGATGCTGGTCGGCTTGGAAACCGCGGCCCGGGTCCGCGGGCTTCCGCCGCTGGACTTTCCGCAGGAAACGGCAATCGGCGCCCTGGCGCAATATGTTTCAGGCGGCAGCGTTGTGGAATTTCAGCCGATGAACATTAATTTCGGCATCATTACGCCGCTGGGATACCGGGTGAAAGGCAAACGAAATAAGAATGCGGAGATATCTGCGCGTTCACTGGAGATAATAGCGGCACTGCTCAAAAAGGAGGTCTTCTCAATATGAGGATCATCATTGACGCCATGGGCGGAGACAACGCGCCTGACGCAATTGTCAAGGGTGCGGTTATGGCAAAGCGCGGGCTCGGCGCCGAGATCGTGCTCGTAGGTAAAAAAGAAGAGATCCGGCGCTGCCTTGACGCGGAGGGGGAGCAGGATATTCAGGTGGTGGATGCCCGGGAGGTTGTGACCATGGATGACGACCCCAGTTTCGCCACCCGCCGGAAAAAGGATTCGTCCATGTCAGTTGCGCTCAGGATGCTGCGGGACGGCGAAGGGGACGCGATGGTCTCGGCGGGAAGCACGGGCGTGCTTCTTACCGGCGCCACGCTGACGGTGAAAAGAGTGCGGGGAATTCGCCGGGCGGCTCTGGCCCCGGTGCTTCCCAACGGCCGGCGGGGTACGGTGCTGATCGACTGCGGCGCAAATGTGGAATGCACGGCGGAATATCTTCTGCAGTTTGCTTTTATGGGGAGCTTATACGCCCGAAAGATCCTGGGCTGCTATAACCCCCGCGTTGGGCTGCTTAATAACGGCACCGAGACACACAAGGGCGGGGAGCTCCAAAAGCAGGCTTTTGCACTTCTCAAAAAAGCCGGGGACGAAGGTCGGATAAACTTCGTTGGAAATGTGGAGGCCTCCCAAACCCTTACCGGGGATGTGGACGTTTTGGTTACGGACGGCTTTTCCGGAAACATTCTCCTCAAAACCTGCGAGGGGGTTGCAAAGTTCATCATCGACGGCTTGAAAAACGTCTTTGCATCCAGCGCGAAAAACAAGCTGGCGGCGATGATTGTACGGCAGGATGTGACGGCACTCAAAAAAATCCTGGACGTGAACCAGGTGGGCGGTACGGCTCTTCTGGGGATAACAAAGCCGGTGATTAAAGCCCACGGATCTTCCAGGGAGGAGGCCATATTCAGCGCGATACGCCAGGCCATGGAATTTTGCCATGCAGACGTGATCACAGAAATAGAAAGCAATATTGAATATATGCGCCTGCCTGTCACGGCGGCGTCGGGAGCGGAGGAATAATCATGATTGAGAAAAAAATCATTGAACTTGTGGCGGAGCAGTTTGCTGTTGACGCCGATTCACTTTCAAGAAGCACGGCGTTTATCGACACGCTGAGCGCGGATTCTTTGGATATTGTTGAGCTGACCATGTCGGTTGAGGAGGAGTTTTCAATACCTGAGGTGGCTGAAGAGGATCTCCAGAAGATTCTTACCATCGGCGATCTGGTCGATTATGTCGAGGGCGCCATCGGCTGAATCCTGATGAGCTGCAGCCCTTGTTCGGGAAAGGGATATCGGTTTGGACTGTCTTCAAAACAAGTTAAATTACAAATTTAAAGACAGGGCGTTGCTCTGCAACGCCCTGACACATAGCTCATATACCAACGAAAACCGCGCGATCAGCTGCGACAGCAACGAACGCCTGGAGTTTTTGGGGGATTCGGTACTTGGCCTTGTCGTTGCGTCAACCCTCTTTGAACGCTTTCCAGATATGCCCGAGGGGCGGATGACACGGCTGCGCGCGCAGCTGGTCTGCGAGGAGAGCCTTTATAAGGTGGCCATTGACCTGAACCTGGGCGCGGCTATCCGCCTGGGGAAAGGCGAGGAACATACCGGGGGGCGCAGCCGTCCCTCTATTCTGGCCGACGCGGTTGAAGCGCTGATCGCCGCACTGTATCTGGACGGCGGGTATGAGACGGCGCGAGCCTTCATTTTGGCCCACATCACCTGCGATGCCGGCGAGGACAATCGCTATGCGGGCGTGGACAGCAAGACGCGTCTCCAGGAGTTTGTTCAGAAAAAAAGCGGACAGGTGCTTACCTATGAGCTTTTGGATGAGTCGGGGCCAGATCACTACAAACTGTTTACGGCCATGGTGAAGCTGAACGGTCAGCCGATCGGCAAAGGGGCCGGCCGAACCAAGAAGGAGGCGGAACAGTCGGCCGCCGGGCAGGCTCTGGAGAAGCTGGAAAAATGAGCGCCAGGAACAGCATAATTCCCATTTTTGTGCCTCATTGCGGCTGCCCGAACGCCTGCGTATTCTGCAACCAGCGGCGTATATCCGGCAGCCTCAGGCCCGCGGAAGCCGGAGATGTGAAAAAAACCATAGAAGAAGCGGCCGCTCTGGCCCCGGAGGGGACAAAGCGGCAATTGGCGTTTTACGGGGGAAGTTTTACGGCCATCCCGGTTCCTGAGCAGGAGGCGCTTCTTGCCGCCGCGCAGCCATATCTGTACAGCGGATTTATCACTTCCCTGCGCCTGTCCACAAGGCCCGACGCCATCGACGGGGAAACGCTCCTGCGCCTGAAGCGCTATGGGGTCGAGACCATAGAGCTGGGCGCGCAGTCCATGTGTGACGCGGTGCTGGCGCAGGCCGGCCGCGGCCATACGGCGGCAGATGTGGTTAACGCCGCCCGGCTGATCAAAGACGCGGGGTTCGGCCTGATCCTTCAAATGATGACGGGGCTTCCGGGCTCCTCGGAGGATCGGGATGTGGACACTGCCGTTCAAATTGCCGCCCTTTCCCCGGACGGCGTCAGGATTTATCCCACGGTCATTGTTCGGGACACTGTGCTTTACGATCTTTGGAGCAGAGGGGAATACGCGGAGCATACGGTTGAGGACGCGGTATGCGTCTGCGCCCGTATCGTCCCGGTGTTTCAGGCGGCCGGCATACCAATCATCAGGCTGGGACTTAATCCTACGGATGACCTTTCCGGAGGAGACGCCGCCGGCGGCGCGTACCACCCGGCGCTGGGCGAGCTTGTGCGGGGGCGGATTCTGCGGCACAGGGCGCAGGCGCTTTTGGCAGGTGTTGCGCCCGGCAGCGACGTGGTGATCGGCATCGGCCGAAGGTACGTTTCGCAGATGGTCGGACAGCGAGGATGCAACAAAAACGAACTGCGCGCGCAGTTTTTCCTCAGGTCCCTGAAGATTGCTGGGACGGATGCGGAAAATGACTCGGTCACGATACTTTCCGTTGCAAAACCGACGACTTTGTAATATGCTGTAGGGTACATTCTTCATTTGATTTTCACTGGGCGAGGTAGAGATATTGTATTTAAAGGCGCTGGAAATTCAGGGATTTAAGTCATTCCCGGAAAAGACTCGGCTGACCTTCAACCGTGACGTGACAGCGATCGTCGGCCCAAACGGCTCGGGCAAATCGAATATTGCCGACGCCATCCTCTGGGTCATGGGCGAACAGAGCACCAAGACGCTGCGCGGCGGAAAGATGCAGGACGTGATTTTCAGCGGTACGGCGGCCAGAGGCTCCATGGGCTTCGCGCAGGTGTCGCTGGTTATTGATAATTCGGCAGGAATCCTTGAAAATGATTCCGAGGAAGTGACCATAACCCGCAGGTATTACCGCGGCGGCGAAAGCGAGTACTATATTAACCGCGAGGCCGTCCGTCTCAGGGACGTTTATGAGCTGCTCATGGACACGGGACTTGGACGGGACGGATATTCCATCATTGGCCAGGGCCGGATAGCGGAGATCGTATCCGGAAAGAGCGAGGAACGCCGGGAGGTGCTGGAGGCGGCGGCGGGGATTTCCCGCTACCGCTATCGCAAGGAGGAGTCTGAGCGAAAACTCAAGCGCACCGATGAAAACCTGCTGCGCATAAACGATAAAATCGACGAGCTCCAGTATCAGGTGGAGCCGCTGAAGGCTCAGGCGGAAACGGCGAAGCGCTATCTTGTTCTGCGGGATGAGCTGCGGCAGGCCGAGGTGTCACTGTGGATGCAGGGGCTGGACAGGCTGCGGGGGCAGGCGGAATCGGTGGATCGGGACTATGAAGCCTCCAGAGCCGGTCTGGAGGCCGCCAAGTCCGCCCTTAACTCGCTTTATGCCCAAAGCGAGAATCTGTCTCGCGTCATGCGGGAAAAGGACATAGAGGCCGAGAACATGCGCGCCCGGCTTTCAAAAACCGAGTCTGCCGCGGCGGAGTGCGAGTCCGCTGCGGCAGTGCTCCGGGCCAATATGAAAAACAGCGCCGAGCGTGTGGAGCAGATCCGCGTCCAGATCGAGGATCAGAAAGCCCGGGAAGGTGAAATTGCCGGGCAGATTGAGGCTAAAAGGGCGCGCATCGGCCAGATCGACGCCCGGGCCGGTGAGCTGGAAAAGACCGAGGCCGCCGCCCGGAACGTTATCGAAGGGCACAGGCTGCGAATCCGGAACCGGGAGGAAGCGTCAGAGTCGATGAGCGACGCGCTGACTAAGCAGATTGTCGCCCTGCGCAGCGCCGATTCCCGAATCGCCATGCTGGCGGAGATGGAAAAGGAATACGAGGGCTTCGGCAAGGCCGTAAAAACCGTGATGCGCGAGGCGCGCCACGGTGCGCTGAAGGGAATACGCGGCACAGTTGCCGAACTGATACGTGCCGACGAGCGCTGTGCTCTGGCGATTGAAACCGCGCTGGGCGCGGCGATACAGCACATTGTCGTGGACACCCAGACGGACGGGCGGGCGGCCATAGAGCTGCTCAAACGCAGGGACTGCGGAAGGGGGACATTTCTCCCCCTGGACACGATGCGTGGCAGCCGGCTGGACCATATTCCGGGCGAGGACGAAGGGTGTTTGGGCCTTGCGGCCGACTTGGTGGAATTCGAGCCGGGATATAGAAATATTATGGAAAACCTTCTCGGGCGCACTCTGGTAGCCGAGACCCTTGCGGAGGCCATCGCCATATCCCGGAAAAGGGGCGGGCGGGTGCGGATCGTCAGCCTGGACGGGCAGCTGATCCATGCCGGCGGCTCTATGACGGGCGGAAGCGCCGCCAGGGGAACGGGGATTCTCTCCAGAGCCAACGAGCTGGAAAAACTCAGAGCCGGGCGTGGGGCAATCGCGGAAAAGTGCGCCGCGCTTTCGGCCCGGGCGGAGGATCTGAAGCGGGAGCTGTCCGCCGGGCGCTGCCAGCTTGAACTGGCCACGGAGGATTTGCAGGCCATAAAAAATGAACAGGCTTCCCTGGCCGCCGAACGCCGCGCAAATGAAAACGCCGCGGCCGAGCTGGAGCTTTTGCGGCGCGGTGTCTGCGGGGATCTGGACAGTCGGGCTGCCGCTGCCCGGGAAATCGAGGCCGGCACGGACAGCTTTATGAAAGCGCTGGAAGAAAAAGAGTCCCGGCTTTGCCAGCTATCAGCCGCAGCGGAAAAAATGAAGGGCGAAATTGCCGCCATGACCGAAAGAAAGCTGGCTTTCGAGGGACAGCGCACGCGCACGGACAGGCAGGTCCAGGAAAAAAACGCGGCGCTTCTGGAGATGGAGCGGGCTTGCGCCAGGCTGGAGCAAAAGAAACTGGCCGCGGATATGGAGGAAAAGCAGCTCATCGACAAGCTCTGGGATGGGTATCAGTTGAGCCACAGCGCCGCCCAGGCGGTGAGGCAGCCCGTGGAGAACACGGCCCAGGCAAACCGCTGCATATCAGAGCTAAGAAGGCAGATCGGCGCCTTGGGGAACCCGAACCTGGGCGCTATCGACGAATATGCCCGGGTCAGCGAGCGGTATGAATTTCTCACCTCCCAGCGGGACGATGTGGAGAAGGCGCGCCGAGAGCTTCTGGGCATAATACATGATATCACCGGCGAGATGAAGACAATTTTCATCCGGGAATTCGCCAGCATCAACAAAAGCTTCGGCGAGACATTTACCGAGCTGTTCGGCGGCGGGCGGGCGGAGCTGGTCATGGAAGACCCGGAAAATGTGCTGGAATGCGGGATCGACATCCGGGTTCAGCCGCCGGGCAAGGCGTTGTCCACCATCAGCCTGCTCTCCGGCGGGGAGATGGCCTTCGTAGCGATCGCCCTTTATTTCGCCATCATCAAGGTCCGGCCGACGCCATTTTGCGTTATGGACGAAATAGAAGCCGCGCTGGACGAGTCCAACGTGGTAAGGTTTGCCGAGCACCTCCGGAAAATTTCGGGGAAAACGCAGTTTATCGTCATTACCCATCGCCGGGGAACGATGGAGGAGGCGGACGAGCTGTACGGCGTTACCATGCAGGAAAAAGGGATTTCCAAGGTCATCGAGCTTGACCTTGCGGAGACTGAAAAATACTTGGGTGAGGAAAGCTGATGGGTTTTTTTGATAAGATCAGACAGGGACTTGAAAAAACAAGGCGGCAAATAGGCAGCGCATTTGCCGAATTTACCGGAGGGAACGAGGCGTTTTACGAGGAACTGGAGGAATCGCTGATCCTGGCGGACGCCGGGATCGAAACCGCCGGGGAGGCGGTAGAGCGCCTTCAGGAGGCGGTGCGCGCCAAGCGCCTGATCGGCGCTGATGAGGTCAGGCAGGCGCTTGCGGATATTCTGGCGGAAATGCTCTCGGTGGGAGATTTTACGCTAAAGCTTGAAACCAGGCCGTCTGTGGTTTTGGTTGTAGGCGTCAACGGGGTGGGGAAGACCACCACGATCGGCAAGCTTGCCGCCCGGTTCACCGGAGAGGGAAAGAAAGTCCTGCTGGCGGCCGGGGATACCTTTCGGGCCGCCGCCGCCGAGCAGCTGACAATTTGGGCGGAGCGCGCCGGCGCCGAGATCGTGAAGCACGGCGAGGGCGCCGATCCCGGGGCCGTGGTTTTCGACGCCCTTGCCGCCGCAAAGGCCAGGCATACCGACATTGCCATCATCGACACCGCCGGCAGGCTCCATAATAAGCAGAATCTGATGAACGAGCTGGCCAAGATCCGTCGAATTGTCTCCAGGGAGCTGCCGGAGGCGGATATCGAGACTCTGTTGGTGATTGACGCCACCACAGGCCAGAATGGACTGATCCAGGCCAAGCAGTTTGCCCAGACGACCGGCCTTACAGGCGTGGTGCTGACTAAGCTGGACGGAACGGCTAAGGGCGGGATCGTTTTCGCCATCGCCAAGGAGCTGGGCCTTCCGGTAAAATATATCGGCGTTGGCGAGGGCGTGGTCGACCTGATGCCCTTCGAGCCACGGGCGTTTTCGGAGGCGCTGCTGTCATGACGCTGATTCTGGCTTCAAACAACGAAAACAAGCTGCGGGAATTCGGCGAAATCCTGGCGGGCAGTGGGATAACGCTTATTTCTCAGCGGGAGGCCGGCTGCGATTTCGAGGTGGAGGAGACCGGCGAAACCTTTGAAGAAAACGCCTTTCTGAAAGCCGAAGCCATCATGCGGGCCACCGGTATGCCGGCCGTGGCGGATGATTCCGGTTTGGAGGTGGACGCCCTTGGTGGGGAGCCGGGTGTGCGCTCGGCCAGATATACGGGCAGTCACGACGACACGGATCTGAACCGCCGCCTGTTTCTCCTGTCCAGGCTCAGGGCGGAGACTAACCGGCAGGGGCGCTTTGTTTCGGCCATATGCTGCGTTTTTCCCAATGGGGACGTTCTCCGCGCCAGGGGCGCCTGCGAGGGGACGATTGCCCGGGAAATGCGCGGAGAAAACGGGTTTGGCTACGATGCGCTGTTTGTACCGGAGGGCTGCGCAAAAACAATGGCGGAGCTCACCCCTGAAGAAAAGAACGCCATTTCACACCGCGGCAGGGCGCTGCGGGAATTTGCTGAGGAATTGAGGAATTACCATGCTCACAAGTAAACAGAGAGCACAGCTGCGCGGAATGGCTGCCGCGGAGGATACGATTATCCAAATCGGGAAGGACGGAATAACGGGCAATGTGATTACCCAGATGCGGGACGCCCTGGCAGCCAGGGAACTTGTCAAGGGGCGCGTGCTGGGAAATACGATGCTCACGGCACGGGAAGCCTGCGACATGCTCTCCGCCGCCTGCAAGGCCGAGCAGGTACAGGTGATCGGAAGTAAATTTGTTTTGTATAAGCGGAATGAAAAAGAGCCTAAAATAGAACTTGTCAAGGATAAAGGAAAATGAGGATAGCCGTATTCGGCGGAAGCTTCAATCCGCCGCATCCGGGCCATGTCAGGGCCGCCCGGGCAGCCTGCGAGGCCCTGCGCCCGGACAAACTTATCGTTATACCTGCCGCCGATCCGCCCCATAAGGCGCTGCCTGCGTGCAGCCCCGGGCCGGAAGAGCGCCTGTATCTGACCCGGCTGGCCTTTTCGGCCATGCCGGAGGCCGAGGTGTCGGATATCGAAATCCTCAGGAGCGGAGAAAGTTATACGGCGGATACCGTAGCTCAGCTTCAGGCAGCCTATCCCGGAGCGGATATTATCCTCATTGTCGGCACCGATATGCTGCTGTATTTTGAGAAGTGGAACCGTTTTCGCTGGCTGCTTAATAATGTGACTGTGGCCGCATTGTCCAGGGAAGACGGGGATTCGCGGGAGATATCGGAATATTCGGCATATCTGCGTGAAGAATACGGGGCAAATGTGCTGTTTGTGGATTCGCCGCCCCTGCCCATGTCATCCTCCCAGCTGCGTGAGCTGCTCCGCGCCCGCTCCGGCGCCGATGTGCTGGCGCCGGAGGTCTATGGGCGGATCATTAAAACCCGCGATTACGGGGCTAAACCCCAGTTTTCATGGCTGCGCGAACATGCTTACGGGATGCTGAAACCGGGCAGAATAGCCCATGTAAAAGGCTGCGAGGCGCAGGCCGTTTCCCTGGCCCGGCGCTGGGGGGCGGACGCGGATTCGGCTGCGGAAGCCGCGATTTTGCATGACATCACCAAGAAATTAGTGCTTTCCGAGCAGTTGCTATTGTGTGGAAAATATGGTATTATTGTCGACAGCCTTGAGGCGGAAAGCGCGAAGCTCCTCCATGCGCGGACCGGGGCGGCGCTGGCCAGGGATCTGTTTGGGATACCTGACGACATATATGACGCTATCCGGTGGCATACCACAGGAAGGCCTGCTATGGCGCTTCTGGAGAAAATCATTTATCTGGCGGATTACATCGAGCCGAACAGGGACTTTGAGGAACTGGAAAGTCTGCGCCGGCTCTCTTATACCAATATTGACGAGGCGATGGCGCTGGGGCTGAAGCTCAGCTTAAAAGACCTGCGCGCTTATGATGTCCGGCCCCATGGCGCCACAGTCAGCGCACTGGAATACTATGAGGGCGCTGCAGAAACCGCCGCGGAATAGAAAGGAAATCCAAATGCAGCTCTTTGGGGGCAAACGAAACGGCAGGCATGTTTCCGGCGCGGCAAAGCACGACTCCGGGCACGGAACCATAAACAGCGATCAGGATACCCAATACGGCAAGGATCCGGGGGTTTCCCCGGAGGAATATACCGCGGAAGCGGAAAAGCGCGGAACACGGCGCTGGATGCGGCGGACACTGACCGCCTTGGGCGTCATCGCACTGATTTTAGCCGGCGCTTATGTGGCTTTTCAGATATGGGTCACCCCGCCGGAAATCAATATCAACACGCCGGCAAACCCCGGCTCGACCAATTCCCCCGGGGACGGTACGGAGGGGACGCCGAAGCCGGAGGATACGGAGCAGCCGATTGACGCCGAGGCTCCCGTACAGGCAGTGACTTCCGGCCGCCGGGACGGTACGTATACCTTTGCCATTGTCGGAACGGACGTGATTTCGGGAAGCACCGACACGATACTGGTGGGGATGCTGGATACGGCGGATGGAAAGCTGAATCTGGTCAGCATCCCGCGCGATACGCTTGTGAACACCGCCTATGATATAAAAAAGATAAACTATGTCTATCCCGCCTGCGTCAATAACGGCAAGGACGGTATGGCCGCCCTGCTGGACGTGTTCGAAGATCTCCTTGGCTACAGGGTAGACAGCTATGCCCTTGTGGATGTTGAGGTATGCGCCCAGCTGGTGGACGCGATAGGCGGGGTGTGGTTCGATGTTCCCATCGATATGGACTGGGACGCCCCGGATCAGGAGCTGTATATCCATATCAAGGCCGGTTACCAACTGCTCAACGGTGAGGACGCCGTCAAGGTGATGCGGTTCCGTTACAGCAACGACGGTAAAAACACCTATGCCGGCGGCGATATCGACCGGATACAGGTGCAGCATGATCTGCTGATGGCTCTGGCGAAACAGATGTTGTCTCTGGGCAATATTCCGAACCTGGGCAAAATCGCGGCCATATACGAAGAAAACGTGACGACAAACGTCACGGCCAGAAATCTTGGATTCTATGCGAAGGAATTTTTGAAGCTGGATTCCGAAGACATTACGTTTCAAACGCTGCCTGCCAATTATTGGGGCAGCCTTTACGGGGAAGGGTACTGCTTCCCCTATATAGACGAATGGCTCGCCATGATAAATGAATCCCTAAACCCGTTTGCGTCGGACATTACCCGTGCGAACATCGACATGCTGTACAGCGATGGGATAAGCGTCTATGCTACCCAGGGATATATCCGCGGCGGGATAGGCTCCTTTAAACACTATACTCCGTAAGGACGGTGGAAAAATGATAAACTATACACCGGCGCAGCTTGCTGAGGCGGCTGTGAACGCGCTGGAGGACAAAAAGGGCAAAGACATCAAACTGCTCCGCACCGGCGAGCTGACCGTAATTGCCGACTATTTTGTCCTTTGCACCGCAAATTCAACCACGCATATCAAGACACTATCCGACGAGGTAGACAGCGTGCTTTCCAAAATGGGAGAGCCGCCCCTCCGCCGGGAAGGTTACCGGGCGGGCGGATGGGTCCTGCTGGACTTTGGCTGCATCGTCGTTCATATCTTTCTCCAGGAGACGAGGGCGTTTTATAATCTTGAGCGTCTCTGGAGCGATGCGGAGGTCATTCTGCCCTCATCCCTGCCCGGCCCCTGCTAAGGGGCCAAACCGGATAATACTATTCAGCAGGGAGAAAATGACATGACATACGATTATATTCGGATTGAAAAGAAGTGGCAGAAAAAATGGCTTGAGGACAAGGCCTACGCGGCTAAGACCGGAGACAGCCGTCCGAAGTTTTTTCCGCTGGTGGAATTTCCCTACCCTTCGGGGGAGGGGCTTCATGTGGGCCACCCGCGGCCCTACACCGCAATGGATATTGTTGCCCGCAAACGGCGCATGGAGGGCTACAACGTACTTTTTCCCATCGGTTTCGACGCCTTTGGCCTGCCTACGGAAAACTATGCCATCAAAAACCATATGCACCCCCGCGACGTAACGCAGCGCAACATTGCCAGGTTTACGGCGCAGCTTAAGATGCTGGGCTACAGCTTCGACTGGGATCGCTGCGTGGACACCACCGACCCGGATTATTACAAATGGACCCAATGGATCTTCCTCCAGATGTATAAGCACGGACTGGCCTATAAAGCTTCCATGCCGGTCAACTGGTGCACGTCCTGTAAGATCGTTCTGGCAAACGAGGAAGTTGTGAACGGTGTCTGCGAGCGATGCGGCGGAGAGGTTATCAAGAAAGAAAAAAGCCAGTGGATGCTGGGAATTACCCAGTATGCCCAGCGGCTTCTGGACGATCTGGAGGACGTGGATTATATTGAGCGCGTCAAGATACAGCAGCGCAACTGGATCGGCCGTTCCACGGGTGCGGAGGTGGACTTCAAAACTTCCGCGGGAGACGTGATGACGGTTTTCACCACCCGTCCGGATACGCTTTTCGGTACGACTTATATGGTGGTTTCTCCGGAGCACGCCCTGCTTGAAAAATGGGCGCCGCTGCTGAAAAACAGCGGCGAGGTTCGTGCGTATCAGGCCGCGGCCTCTAAAAAATCCGATTTTGAGCGCACCGAGCTGCAAAAGGAGAAGACCGGGATCAGGCTCTGTGGCGTGACAGCGGTTAACCCAGTTACCGGCGGCGATATGCCTATCTTCATTTCCGACTATGTTCTTGCAACATATGGAACCGGCGCCGTCATGGGTGTGCCGGGGCATGACCAGAGGGACTGGGAGTTTGCCACAAAGTTTGGCCTGCCGATTATTGAGGTTGTGGAAGGCGGGGATATCACCAAGGAAGCCTTTGTTCTGAAGGACGATACGGGGATCATGGTCAACTCGGGTTTTCTAAATGGTATGCGTGTAAAGGACGCGATTGCGACCATGACCAAATGGCTGGAGGACAAGGGCCTGGGCAGGGAGAAGGTCAACTTCAAGCTGCGCGACTGGGTCTTCTCCCGCCAGCGTTACTGGGGGGAGCCGATCCCCATCATCAATTGCCCGAAATGCGGCTGGGTGCCCATGGATGAAAAGGATCTGCCGCTGCTTCTCCCGGACGTAAAGAGCTATGAGCCTACAGATAACGGCGAAAGCCCCCTGGCCCACATGCGGGATTGGGTGGCCTGCACTTGCCCAAAGTGCGGAGGGCCGGCCGAGCACGAGACAGACACAATGCCGAACTGGGCGGGGTCGTCGTGGTATTTTATTCGGTATATGGACCCGAAGAACGACCATGAGCTGGCGTCCAGGGAAGCGATCGACTACTGGTCACCGGTGGATTGGTATAACGGAGGCATGGAGCATACGACACTGCACCTGCTTTACAGCCGGTTTTGGCATAAGTTTCTTTATGATATCGGCATCGTGCCCACCAAGGAGCCGTACCAGAAACGCACCAGCCACGGCATGATCCTGGGGGAGAGCGGCGAGAAAATGTCAAAGTCCAGGGGGAACGTTATTAACCCCAATGACATCGTCGAAAAGTACGGGGCGGACACTCTGCGGCTTTATATCATGTTCATCGGCGACTTTGAGAAGTCCGCCCCCTGGTCGGACAGTGCGGTGAAGGGCTGCAAGCGCTTTCTTGACCGGGTGTGGAATCTGGCGGAAAACCGGATCGGCGGTGAGGACGCCATTTCCGAGATAAATGAGAAGGCCGTGCATCAGGCGATTAAAAAAGTCGGGGACGATATCGAGAGTATGAAGTTCAACACGGCAATCGCCGCCCTGATGACGCTGGTGAACCGGCTTGCGGAGCATGCTCCTTCCAGGGGCGACGCCAGGGTGCTTCTAACTTTGCTGTCGCCATTTGCCCCACATATTTGCGAGGAGCTTTGGGAACTTCAGGGCTTCGGCGGGATGGCCTGCCGGCAGAGCTGGCCGCAATATGATGAGAGCAAACTGCGGGATGAAGAAGTGGAAATCGCGGTCCAAGTCAACGGAAAGCTTCGCGCCACGGTTATAATTCCTGTGGATTGCGCCGAAAATCAGGTGGTGGATACGGCGCTGGCGGAGGAGCGGGTTTCCAGATTTACGGATGGGATGGCTATTATCAAAACGATTGTGATTAAAAATAAACTTGTAAACATTATAGTAAGGCCTGCAAAATGACTTTTGCTTGACATTGGCGTTGGCAGACTTTATAATGCTAATGCTAACGGGTTTAAAAAGGCCCCTACAGCGCCGAAAGGCGTATTTGGAGGGAGGGAATAAAATGTCTGAAATCTACGTTAAAGAGAACGAGTCGCTGGATAACGCACTCAAACGCTTCAAGCGCAGCTGTGCAAAGGCCGGGGTTATGTCCGACCTGAGGAAAAAGGAATATTACCAGAGCCCCAGCGTGAAACGTCGCAAAAAATCCGAGGCCGCGCGTAAGAATAAGAACAAGCGGTCCTATTAAAAGATAACCCCGCCGGAGAACCGGCGGGGGTTATTTTTTATATGCGGAAGCTTTTCAGACGCCGTTCAGATCGCCGTCAAGCCAAGTGTCGGCAGGGGACAAGCGCCGGGTGAATATCCGGGCGGAGTCTTCCGGATATTTGTTTTGATGGAATTTAAAAATCATTTCGCCGTCCGGAAGCCTGCCGATGATCTCGATCTTTCCCAGAGGATGGCTCATGGCATAGCGTAAACTCTTTCCAAATCCGTTCTGTTTGGCTTTCGCTTTATCCACAATATCGCAGCCATCGAGCAGGGGGATCTGGAAGCGGCCCTTGACGCCGGAAACCGGCCTGCACTGGAAAATATAATAGGGCGCTATGTTAAATCGGGTCAGCCCCTTCAGAAGTTCCGACAGAACCTCAGGATCGCTGTTCACGCCCTGGAGGAGCACGATCTGATTCTTGACGGTAACGCCCCGCCCGGTCAGCGCGCGGATGGCCTTCAGCGATTCCTCAGTCAATTCCCGCGGATGATTGAACTGAGTAACGACGCTGATCGCCTTTTTATCGGCGTACTGGGCAAAAAGATCCAGCAGCTCATTGTCCCCATATATGCGCTCGGGTAAGGTAACGGGGATTCTGGAACCGAACCGGATAAAATCCAGGTGATCTATCCGGGTCAGGTCATGGAGGTAACGCCCGATAATCTGGGTTGGGTTCACGAGCGGGTCGCCGCCTGAAATGAGAATGTTTGAAACCTCGGTATGCTGTTTGAGATAGTTCACCGCCTCGTCCACGCGTTTGTTCAGTTCATCATTAGAAAGGCCGACCATACGCCTGCGGAAGCAATGGCGGCAGTACATGGCGCATTGATTGGTTGAAAGCATGAGGGCCGTCGGTTTATATTTATGCTGGACTCCGTTAAGAACGGTGTTGTCCGCCTCACCGCTTGTATCAAGACTGCCCTCGGAATCCAACTCATCGAATGAAGGAATGCACATCTTTCTTATCGGGTCCTCGGGGTTCGAAAGATCCGCGAGGGACAGATAATAAGGCGTTATCATCATCGGGTATTGATCGATCAGCCTCGCGTACCGCGCCTCATCTTCAGGCGAAAGACCAAGTACCGCGATAAGCTCCGCCGCCTTCCTGATGCTTTTCTTCAATTCTTCCTGCCAACTCATGCTATATCATCCTTTCTGAAAGTATATTGACCATTTCACCTCAAGTTTTCCCCGCGTCAGTTGCCCGGCGGGTTGAAATAAATCGGATTTACGTCTATAATAAGATATCTTTTTATAAAATCAGGGGGGTATTATGCCGAAATCATGCAGCGCGGCGCGGATGCGCCTTTGTTCCGCTTCCGATCTGGATATTGCCAAAACGCTGGAATGCGGGCAATGCTTCCGCTGGAACGCCGGCCCGGACGGCGTATATGCCGGCGTCGCCCGGGGGCGCGCCGCCAGAGTCTGGGAGGAGGCCGGGACGGTATACATAGACGCGCCGGAAGAAGAGCTCGGGTTTTGGTCGGAATACTTCGACCTCTCCACGGACTATGACATGGCAAGGGCCAGCATCGCGTCCGGCCGTTATCTGAGCGAATGCGTGAATTTCGGGCGCGGCATACGCATCCTGCGCCAGGAGCCGTGGGAGGCTCTGTGCAGCTTTATCATATCCCAGTGCAATAATATTCCAAGAATCAAAGCCATCACCGAGAAGCTTTGTACCCTGTTCGGCGAAAAAATCGCGCACTGCGGGGAAACCTATTATTCCTTTCCGGCGGCGGAACGGATCGCGGTCCTGACGGAGGAGGCGCTTGCGCCCCTTCACAGCGGCTACCGCGCCCGGTACATCCTTTCGGCAGCCAGGGCAGTGGCCGCGGGCGATGTGGCGCTGGACGCCGTTTCGGCGCTGCCGTGCGACGAGGCCCGCGCCGAGCTGAAGAAGCTTCCCGGGGTCGGAGATAAGGTTGCCAACTGCGCTCTGCTTTTCGGAATGCACCGTATGGATGTTTTCCCGGTGGATGTTTGGATCAAGCGCGTCCTGAAAGAGCAGTTCGGCAACGATTTCAGGCCGGATTCCCTGGGGCCGTACGCCGGCCTTGCCCAGCAGTATATGTTCTATTATGCCCGGTGCGCGGCCCAAAAAAAATAACGCCGCCACAGGGTCCGGCACCTAAGGATGACGGAGCGAATCCGGCGGCGGGAAACACGCAAGGAAGGCAATCAGGATAAAAACGCTGCAGATAAAAAATCTGCAGCGTTCTAAAAAGCATATGACTAATAGCATTAGTGCATAAGTTTCTTCCATTACAACGCTTACGAGATTAGCTGACGGGTTCGGGCAGGAAGTTGCCTTACATGAACAAGTCATGATTCACCCCAAAAGTTGGTTCTCCCATTCCATTTCTGGATTCAGCGAATATTCAGTTTTATAAAATGCGGACTCATTTTCCGTGCATGTTATAATATAACATGGTTTTGGGCAAACGTCAAACAATATGTTTCCGTTATTTTCATATTGGAAGAACAGTACAGGCAAAAACGGTCACATTTTTCCGGGAAAAACATATTTTATTGTGACAGGAGGAATGTTTATGAATCACCGGCGCAGCGATTGTTACGAATTCGAAAATACGCCGCTTCCCTATGCGTTTAATTCCCTTGAGCCATATATCGACGCAAAAACCATGGAACTGCATTACAACAGGCACCTTCAGGCATATGTGGATAATCTGAACGCCGCCCTGAGCAAAAATCCCGGGCTTCAGAAGGCCTCCCTGGAGCAGCTCATCATGATGGCGTGCAGGCTGCCGAATCCTCTGGGCACTCAGATACGGAACAATGCCGGAGGGGTATACAACCATCGGTTCTATTTTGCGGGACTGCGAAATCCAGCTCATGCGCAGCCTTCCGGGTGTCTGGAAAAGGCCATTGAAGGGACGTACGGGAGTTTCGAAAAGTTTAGAGAAGCCTTCAAAGCGGCGGCAATGTCCGTGTTCGGATCAGGCTACGCCTGGTTGATGTCGGACCTTAACGGCAGGCTGAGGATCGTTACTACAGCAAATCAGGATACCCCGCTGGGAAATTGCCTTTATCCCATATTGAATATCGACGTATGGGAGCATGCGTATTATCTGAAGCATTACAACAAGCGCGGAGACTATATCGACAGCTGGTTCCGCGTGGTTAACTGGGACTGGGCGGAGCGGAATTATTTGGAGCGAGGCAAAAAGGGAGGGGAAAAAACATAATATCGGGATAAATGCAGAGAATCAGTTGTGGGTGATAAGATGAGAAATACCAATATGCTGATCAACGAGACCAGCCCATATCTCCGGCAGCATGCGCACAATCCCGTTAACTGGTATCCATGGGGGGAGGCGGCCTTCAAAAAAGCCGAAGAGGAAGAAAAGCCGATATTTCTCAGTATCGGCTATTCTACTTGCCACTGGTGCCATGTGATGGAGCGGGAAAGCTTCGAGGATGCGCAGGTCGCCGAGATGCTGAACAAGCGCTTTGTGGCCGTTAAGGTGGACAGGGAAGAGCGCCCGGATATCGACAATATCTATATGCGCGTCTGCCAAGCCTTCACAGGGGGCGGCGGATGGCCCACCAGTATTTTTATGACCTGTGAGCAGAAGCCGTTTTTTGCGGGAACTTATTTCCCCAAGAGGCACTTTTTGCAGATTCTGGACGTCATCGGGGAAAAGTGGGCCCGGGACAGGCAGGTTCTGCTGCAAAGCGGCGAGGAAATATCCCGGGTGCTGAGCAAAAAAGAGGATTTGGAGAGCACGGCGGAGGCTGTGCCCTGGGACGCAGCCGTGGCAGTTTTCCGGCGCGGGTTTGACAGGGAATACGGCGGCTTCGGCAGCGCGCCGAAGTTTCCGTCGGCGCACAATCTCATGTTTTTGCTTTATGCGGCTCCGGACATGGCCGAGAAGACCCTGCGACAGATGTATCGGGGCGGGATTTTCGACCATATCGGCTTTGGATTCTCCCGGTATTCTACTGACAGGTACTGGCTGGCGCCTCATTTTGAGAAAATGCTGTATGACAACGCCCTTCTTGCCATGGCATATTTGCTGGCATACGAGATCACCGGAAAGGCCCTCTATGCCACGGTGGCGGAAAAGACGCTCACCTATATGCTGCGGGAGCTGGAAAGCCCGGAGGGCGGCTTCTTTTCCGCTCAGGACGCCGACAGCGACGGCGTTGAGGGGAAGTATTATGTGTTTACTCCGGGGGAGATCATCGCCCTTCTGGGCGAAACGGACGGTAGACGCTTCAATGCCTGGTTTGATATAACTGAGGAAGGTAATTTCGAGGGCAAAAGCATTCCCAATCTGATCGGCAGGGAAGATATAGGCGGCGGGATGGACATGCTGCTGCCCATGGTCTACGACTATCGGAAATCCAGGGCGTCCATCCCGATGGACCACAAGATTCTGACTGCATGGAACGCCCTGGCGGCGGCGGCTTTTGCAAATGCGTACCGGATATTGGGGCAGCCCGAGTACCTTTCCGCCGCGCGGCGGACTGAAGCGTTCATTGCGCGGGAGCTTACCGAAGGGGATAAGGTGTTTTCCGTGATCACGGACGGCAAGCGGGGCGGCGCGGGATTTCTGGACGATTACGCGTTCTATATTTTTGCGCTCATCGCTATGCATCAGGCCACACGGGAGGCCGAATACCTGGAAAGGGCGGCTATGCTGACTGAAGCGGCGGCGCGCGAATATTTCGACGAGGAAGCCGGTGGATTCTATTTTTCAGGCCGGCGGAACGAGCAGCTGATCTTAAACACCAAGGAGACTTACGACGGGGCCATGCCGTCCGGAAACTCAGTCATGGCCTATAATCTCAAACGTCTGGCGATGCTCACAAAATCCGAAACTCTGTACAGGCTTTCGGAAAAGCAGAACAACTTTATGAACGCCCAGGCCGCCGGATATCCGGCGGGATACGGGTTCTATCTTTATGCCATGCTCCCGGTTAAGGAAGTGGTCTGCGTTCCCGCGAAGCCGGAGGACGCGGCGGATATCAAGGTTCGTTCCGACTGGGCGTTTCGGGTGGGGGAGGCCTCAGAATACCCGCTGAAGGATGGCAAAACCACATTTTATATCTGCCGGGAGGGGGCCTGCCTGCCTGCGTCGCATACGCCCCCCGAAAGCTGACAGGCCCTCTCACCGAGGCTTAAGGTCCCGCATGGCCGGGTTATCTATGAGCTTGCCGTGTTCATCGAATCTAGAGCCGTGGCAGGGGCAGTCCCAGGTGCGATCTTCCTTGTTCCATCGCATGGAGCAGCCCAGGTGGGTACACCGAGGGGCAGTCGGAAGTATGAAATTAATAAAGGTTTCTCCAAGGTTCATAAAAAGCTGCTTTTGCCACATGCTCCGGTTCGGTGAGAAAACCGGAGCATGGCTGTTTTGCACGCCGGTTATCATATCTGCAAGGATAGCGGACGCAGCCATGGCCGAGGTCATGCCCCATTCGTTGAAGCCGGTTGCCACATAGAGGTCTGGCGTTTTCGGGCTGTATCGGCCGATATATGGGATTCCGTCCAGACTGATGCTGTCCTGCGCCGCCCAGGAGTAGCTGATTTTACATCCCGGGAAATTTCTTTTTACATAGCCGAATACGGCCGGAAAACCCCCGGCCTTTGTCCCGGTTCGGTGATCGCCGCCGCCTGCCACGAGATAATTTTTATAGTTTCTGAAATATGCGCCCCTTTCGGAGGCGTCCACATAAGTTCCCATCACATCCGGCCCGCCCTCAAGGGCGGTAACGAAGGAGCGGATTTGATACAGCTTCATAAAATAAAGACCATACCGGTTAAGGAAGGGATAACGGGTGGCCATAATGACCGCCTTTGCCCGAACCTTCCCATGGTCTGTCCAGGCCGTGTCACCGTCTATCCTGCGTACAAAGGTGTTTTCATAGATTTTAAGGCGTTTTGCTGCGCCCGCGATGAATTTCAGGGGATGAAACTGCGCCATGCCCGGATATCTGACCGCGCCGTCCACGTAGAAGGGAAGGGGGGTATTGGTCACAAATTCTGCCGAAAACCCCAGCTTCGCAAGGGTTTTGACCTCCCGTTCCAACCTGTGTACGCCGGCGTTTGCGTACATGTAGGACGGCTTCTCCTCAAAGTCGCAGGGATACTTTTCCGACAGCTCCCGGAACCGCTGCACAGCGCACAGGTTAGCTTCCAGGTATTGCCCGGCCTTTTGCATACCGAATTTTTGGGCCATATCGGAATAAAGCGCGCTGTGCTGGGCTGTCAGCACGGCGGTGGTGCCGCGGGTAGTCCCGCTGCCGATTCTGCGCGCCTCCAGGAGAATGTAGCTGATTCCGCGCCTGTCCAGTTCCAGTGCGCAGAGTATTCCGGTCATGCCCCCGCCGATGATCAGCACGTCGGTTGACACGTCCCCCGGCAGCGGGGGAAACTCAGGTATTTTGATATCGGCTTCCCATAGTGATTCCATTTATGCGCCTCCTCATAAACGGGGCTGGAAACCCCGAATAGGAATAGTATTGGCAGTTTTTACGTCCATATCCGACCGTACAAAAGCGGCGCCGCATTTTTAGATGCGGCGCCGCTTTTTTTAATTCTTTCGCGTACCAAAAAATAACCTTGGCTGGTAACGGAGGTAAATTGTATCTCCATCTATGCAATCAAGATGCTGAAAATGTCGATAAAGCGTATCCGGTTCATAAATTGAAACATTGAGAAGTTGCAATTAAACTGTTCATATCATCAGCGGCGCTTATTAAAGAAACCGCTTTCCATATATGTCCGGTGTGAAATGGATAAATGCCTTTTCAGGGTCGCCTTGCCGATTGCCCTGTCCCGCAGTCTCAGCGCATCGCATATCACTCTGTGGTCGTTGGTCATGATTGAAAACAAATCCGGAGTCGGTTTGTACATCAGGTAGCTTCTGTAGCGGAAGATTTTATATTTCATTTCCTCATAAATACTTTCCACAAAGGGATTGTTTGATTTTTTGATCAGAAACATATGAAAATTTAGTTCGGCATCCAGCAGATCCTTATAGTTTGGGGCTTGGAAAAGCTGCTCCAGACGGGCGGCCATTCCGTAAAGGACGTCTATGTCCGCGTCGGTCAGGCGGATCGCAGCTTCACCGGCGGCGTATGGCTCAAGCATGAATGCAAGATCCGTGATGTTCAAGTATTCCTCTTTCGTGAAATCCGATACGAAATAGCCTTTTCCGGGAACCTTTGTCACATAGTTTTTGCTGTCCAGCCTATCCAACGCATCCCTGACGGGGGATCTGCTTACTTTGAGCAGCTTTGCCACATTGCTTTCATTGATTTTGCTGCTTGGATGGAATTTAAAGCTGATGATTTCCTGAAGAATGATTTCATAGACAGCGTCGCTTAAAGGTAAAAAAGGGTTAACTCTTTGCATTTCTGCGATCATCTCGCCTTCCATCTTCTCACCCCCAATGCATCATTTAGGCCAAAACATGGTTACCGCTGCCATTATAACATATACCTGGCACCTGTCGACATGAAAACAAACCGTTATTTCCTTGGCAACTGACAACATCAAAAGCGCGTGTGTGGCGGCTTTGATTGTCATATCGGCGGATGCGCTTTAGGGAGGGCGCATGCGCTAATATAAACTAAAATGAAAGGAAGTTGGAAAAATGGGAGAAACAGGGATCAAGGGGAGGCAAACTGTCAGCAGGAATTTCGTCGCGTTTCTCATATTCACGGCGGCCATCGCGCTTTTCGGCGCCATCATGTCCATGAACGGCGTGGACGCGAACAGCGCGACAGGCACATTTATGAGGATTGTGACATTTATCCTCGCGCTTATGCCGATTCTCCTCGTCATTATCGGCATGCTGGGATTTAAGCTGTCGGCGCTGCAGGTTGCGCCGTTTGCGTTTATCCTGAGCGTGGCATTCGTTTACAGTTATTTTGCAAATCCCGCCAATGGCACGTCGGTTATCACGGGGCTGGTGCTC
>DIRC01000009.1:64961-69851 GCA_002427465.1 Clostridiales bacterium UBA5446
TTTATCATTCTTGAAATTCTTCAAAGCACCGGCGCCATGGATCAGATCAAGCGCGCCCTCTCAGTTATTTCCCCGGACAAAAGAGTGCAGATCATCATAATCGGATTATTTGTGGTTATTTTCCTGGAGGGCGCGGCCGGCGCGGGCACCCCGGCAGCTATCGCGGCGCCGTTTTTGATCGGGCTGGGCTTTGATCCGATCATCGCGGTTGTGGTCTCGCTGTTATCGGACGGTCTTTGCGCCTCATGGGGAGGATCCGGAGTCACAACGGTCACGGGCGGAGCGGCAACGGTTTCCGCCGGGGTTAGTACGATAAACCTCAATGCGGGTATGGTGGGGATGATCCACATGGTGGGCGTATTCATCATGCCGTGGCTCATTATGTACGTTGCTTTCGGAAAGGACGCCTTCAGGGACAAGGGGATTAAGCCGTTTTTGCTGTTTTCCGGCTTTATCGGGGCGGCAATGATCTTCCTGCTGTCCGGATTTACAGGCCCTATCATTGTGGATATGGGAACCGGCCTGATCTGCATTATACTTACGATGCTCTGCGTTTCCAAATTCAATATCCGAACCTCTGAAAAATATCTGAATGCAGTTAAACTGGCTGACGGCGAAAAGAAAATATCGACGCTCAGGGCGCTTGCCCCATATATCCTCATCATGATTATCCTCCCGGGCAACATTGTCAGCGCGAAGTTTATCACGCTCTCAGACGGCAGGACCCTGTGGACGGCAATCACCGGCGTGCTGACTTATACCGGATGGATAGATGTGCTGCTCTGTATTTGCTCCATTATTGGCGCGGCGATTCTCGGAGTAAAGCTGAAGGAATATATAAGAGCCGCCATTGCGTCTGTGAAGAAGCTGATCCCTGTTTTTATCATCATGGCGTCGCTGCTGGCCGTGGCCAACATCATGAAGATGAGCTATAACGGGAAATATGCGATGATCACGCTGGCAGCAGCGGACATCGCGGCCGTTGCCGGTTTTCTATATCCAGCGGCGGCGGTTTTCATCGGTTCCATAGGCTCTTTCGTAACGGGAACCGGACTCGGATCCAACATCATGTTTGCGGAAATGCATATGGGTGCGGCGTCGACCCTCGGCGTCAATCAGATCACAGTGTTTGCCGCCCAGAGCGCCGGCGGCTCCCTCGGCAATATGATCTGCCCGAATAATACACCGCCGCCTGCGCCACTGTTGGAAAGACAGGCAGCGAAGGCGTAGTGATGAAGCGCGTCATGGGCGGTTTCTTCCTGGTGCTGCTGGTCTATATGGCGCTTTCCCTGCTTTATACATACATTCTGTTTCCGAATTTATCCGTTGAGCACGCCAACGTGATTTCCGGTTTGCTAAAATAGTATCCGCCGGTTTTAAAAGCCTGATCTGCTCATATTTATCTGCTTTGGAGGTTATGAAAAATGCACTTTGATCGGTTGAATTATAAACCTATGCACGAGGGTCTCGAATTGCCGCAAATGGTAAGGGTACGGCAATGCTTCCCCAACCACAGTATTAAAGAGCCTGAAAAATACCTTCAGAGCCGGCTCCGGGCCTTGGAACCGGCGGTCATTGGCGGACTGCGCGGCAAGCGTATCGGGATTTCTGCGGGCAGCAGGGGACTGCCGCATTACAAGGAGCTTATGAAGGTCATGTGCGATCAGCTCCGGGAATGGGGGGCGGAACCGTTTGTGTTTCCCGCTATGGGAAGCCATGCCGGCGCAACGGCGGAGGGGCAGAAGAATCATCTGGCCCAGTTTGGCCTGTGCGAGGAATACCTGGGTGCTCCGGTGCTGTCTACGATGGCTGTGGAAACTGTCGAAACGCTGGAAGACGGATTCCCGGTGTATTGTGACAAATATGCCTGCGAGGCGGATGGAATCGTTGTTTTTAACAAAATAAAGCCCCACACGCACTTTAAGTACAAGCACGAATCCGGACTGCTGAAAATGATTTGCATCGGCATTGGCAAACATATGGGCGCCGATACCTTCCACGCCTGGGGCTATGACGACTTTGGGCCGAATCTTGAGCGGGTTTCCAGGGCTTTTCTCAGAAATGTCAATGTAGTGTTTTCAGTAGGTATGATTCAGACGCCCTCGGATGACATCGGCTATCTTGAGGTTATTCCCACCGACCGGCTTCTCGAACGGGACGCGGCGATGCAGGAAATTGCGAAAAACGAGATGCCCAGGCTTAAGCTGCCGAAAATCGACGTACTCGTGATCGACGAGATCGGCAAAGAAATCAGCGGCGCGGGTATGGACCCCAATGTGACCGGCAGGACCGAACGCCGGAGCCAGTTTGACGGATTTCAAAGGGTAGCGCCTGATATCGAAAAGATTGTTCTCCTTGACATCACCGACGCTGCCCACGGCAACGCCACCGGTGCAGGCGCTGCCGATATCATAAGCTACCGGTTTGCCAATAAGATTGATTTTTCATCTACATATACTAATATTATCACCGCCAAATCCTTCCGCATGGGCGCTATGCCTCTCTACGCGAACAACGACCGCGACGCAATCGGTATGGCTGTTGCAAATTCCTTTTTGCTGGACACGTCAAAGGCCAAAATCGTCAGAATTAAGAACACGCTGATGTTAGAGGAGATCGAGTGCTCGGTAGGCTGCCTGGAGGAAATTGCGGAACATGACGATATGCAAGTGATTTCCGAGCCCTACGGCTGGATATTTGATGAAAACGGAAATCTTTGGTGATCGCAGAAGTATAGTGTTCTTTTAAAAGTGACAATACTCTCTTTCTCTCCTTCTCCGGAGTGGTCGGCGCAGCCGTCTGCTCCGGAGATATTTCTGTCTCCAGGAGTGGAACGGGGAGCCGTCGGGTTAATGAGCGGATCACACTGACAGCGCCGAGCGTGCCGCGGGTGCTGCCGGAACCGGCCTTACCCCCGCCCCGCACAACATCGGCGCCGGAGCATGTCGGAACATGTATTTGTTAAAATACAAATTAATTTGTACGAATGGAATTCTGTGTTAATATAAGAAATGACATCAGGGTGAGGCACGAAAAGCTAAGTGGTTACAGAGCATATCATCCGATGGCGTATACGTCATATAAAAAACCACAATAAGAGACAGGGAGCGCGCGAGTGAGTAAAGAAATATTGATTGTCGGGCATAAGAACCCGGATACAGATTCCATCTGCTCCGCTATCGCTTATGCAAATTTAAAAAACAAACTATTTTCGGAAAAGCATGTGGCGAAGCGAGCGGGGGAAATCAGTGAGGAGACCCGTTTTGTTTTAGAAAGGCTTCAGGTGCCTTCTCCCGAACTGCTGGAATATGCGGGAACCCAGGTTCGGGATATCGAAATCAAAAAAGCAAAGGACATACAAAAGGACATCTCCCTGAAAAAGGCCTGGTCGCTGATGAAGGAGGCAAATGTGGCCACTCTGCCGGTTACCGACCACAACCGTCTGACGGGCATCATTTCCGTCAAGGATTTCGTCACGGCGAATATGGATATCTATGACAGCCGCATTCTGGCTGTGGCAAGAACCTCGTATAAAAACATTCTTGAAACCCTGGACGGGACGTTGGTTGTTGGAGACGAGAATGCCTATGTGAGCGAGGGCAAAATTCTGATTGCGGCCGCGAATCCAGAGATGATGGAAGACTATATTAAGGCAAATGACATTGTGATTCTTGGCAACCGCTATGAATCACAACTTTGTGCCATTGAGATGGATGCGGCTTGCATTATTGTGTGCATGGGTGCGCCCGTTTCCCGGACAATCAAAAAGCTGGCGGCTGAAAAGGGCTGTTTTATCATCTGCACGCCCTATGATACCTATACGGTGGCAAGGTTAATCAGCCAGAGCGTGCCCATTGATTTCTTCATGCGCAGCGAGAATCTCGTTACATTTGACATAGACGATTATACCGAGGATGTGGCCAATATCATGGCTAAGGTTCGCCACAGGGATTTTCCCGTGGTAGACGTCTATGGCCATTATGTCGGCATGATTTCCCGCAGATCCCTTCTGGACATGCAGAAAAAGAAAGTGATTCTGGTGGATCATAACGAAAAATCCCAGGCGGTGGATGGGCTGGAGGGTGCGGAGGTTTTAGAAATCATCGACCATCACAGGCTGTCTAATCTTGAGACCATGTATCCGATTTATTTCAGGAATCAGCCGGTAGGCTGCACCGCCACCATCATTTATCAGATGTATCAGGAAAACGGCGTGGACATGGAACCGCACATCGCAGGCCTTTTGTGCGCCGCCATCATTTCAGATACGCTAATGTTCCGTTCTCCGACATGCACCACCGCCGATAAGATTGCGGCGGAAGCCCTGGCGGCTGTTGCAGGCCTGGAGATAAGCGCCTTTGCCGATGAAATATTCCAGGCGGGAAGCAATCTGAAGGATAAGTCACCGGAAGAAATCCTGCATCAGGATTATAAAAAGTTTGTGGTGAACAACCTTAAATTTGCCGTATCGCAGAACACATTTTTGCATGTGGACGAGCTGAAGGATATTAAGGACAGGCTCCGAGACTATCTGGAATCCGGCAAGACCAGGGATAATGTGGACATGCTCTTTATCATGCTTACCAATATCATAGAGGAAAACACCGTGCTGCTTTATTATGGGGAAGGTGCAAAAGAAATTGCGGAAACCGCAATGGGAAAAAAGGCGGAGAACGATTCCCTCATGCTGGAGGGCGTGATTTCCCGCAAGAAGCAGATGATTCCTGCGTTGATGACGGCTTTGCGCCAGAAAAATCCGTGAGTTGTGAGATTCTGACGTTTAGACATGCGAGCCGCCATTTTGTTGGAAAAAATGCCTGTACGTGTTTGTAGCTTGTAAATTTTTTATACCTTTTATTCTTTATTAAATGCAAATAATAATTTTGAAAG